>CAYPJI010000044.1:0-12375 GCA_964411045.1 uncultured Methylobacter sp.
CCGCCAAGCCTGCTCCAGCGCCAGAGGCGGGCAAAGGCGAAGTGCGCAATCCGGCTACGGGAGAAGTCGTTTCAGCCCACAGCAATTACCGTTTTACCAAGCGTTGGGTAAAAGAGGCGCTGGTGGCGGAGGGTCTGCTCGATAAAATTTACAAGAATAATGAATTGGATGCCGCTGCCGAAGCGAAAATAAAAGGCGCTATGGCGAAGCTGGCATCCATGGATAAATATCAGGCCTAACACCGCCGGATCTAGCCGGCAGTGGTTCAGTTGCCGGTTAATTATCCAGATCCAGTTTCTTCAAACGATAGCGTAGGGATCGAAAAGACAGCCCCAGCTGTTTGGCGGCGGCCGTCTTGTTCCATTTGTTTTCTTCCAGGGCGATGACGATCGCCTTGCGTTCGATCTGCTCCAGATAATCTTCCAGTGATCCCTGAGCCGGGTCATAGGCCGGCGAGTCGGCGATAACATGCGCGCCTACCGGCAGGTTCAGGTCGTCGATTTCGATGCTTTTGCCGTCATACAAGGCCAGCGCCCGTTCCAGAATGTTCTCAAGCTCACGCACATTCCCTGGAAAATGATATTGCTGCAGTGCCGACAGGGCCGAGGCCGACACTGTCGGCTTGTTCAGGCCGCCAGCTTGCGTGAGCTTCGTTAATATGTGGTCGGTGAGAATGGGTATGTCTACGGCGCGCTCCCGCAAAGGCGGCACATATAGGTCGATGACGTTGATGCGGTAGTACAAATCCTGCCTGAACGTGCCGGCCTGAACCATATCGGCCAGATTGCGGTAGGTGGCGCTGAGCAGGCGGACGTCGACGGGGATTTCCTGATGTTCGCCGACAGGGCGTATTTTTTTTTCCTGAATGGCGCGCAGCAGTTTTACCTGCAGGGATTGAGGCAGTTCCGCGATTTCATCGAGGAATAAAGTGCCACCTTCAGCCGCCTGGAACAGGCCTTTCTTATCGCTGACCGCACCGGTAAAACTGCCTTTTTTATGGCCGAAGAATTCGCTTTCCATCAATTCATGAGGAATGGCGCCGCAGTTTATGGCCACAAAAGGCTTGTCGTTGCGCGAACTCTGCTGATGGATGAGCCGGGCGACCAGTTCCTTGCCCGAGCCGGATTCGCCGCTGATATAAACCGGAGCCTGGCTGAGCGCCAGTTTGGTTATTTTGCTGCGGATGGCGCGCATGACAGGCGATTCACCCAGCAATAGATGTCGGGTTCGCCTGTCTTTGGCGGGGTATGTCGTGGCGTTGGCAAGTTTCAGCGCGCTGCTCACCATTTGCCTGAGAGCCGATAAATCGACCGGTTTCGAGACAAAATCGAAAGCGCCTTTCTTCATGGCCTGGATCGCCGTATCCATATTGCCATGCGCGGTAATAACGGCAACCGGCATCGGGGCGCAATTCGAGTGTATATGATCCAGCAGATCAAGGCCATTGCCGTCGGGCAGTCTCATATCGGTCAGGCAAAGATCGAACGAATGCTGTCGCAGCAGGGCTTTTGCTTTACCGATATTTTCGGCGCAGTGCGTCTGGATATCCATGCGGTTAAGGGTTATTTCCAGTAACTCGCAGATATCGGGTTCATCATCGACAATCAATGTCAGTGGTTTTTTCATATTTCTATTAACTTATTTTCCGCATCGGGCAGGCAGAGTTTGAAGCAACTCCGGTTTTTTTCCGTTAAATAATAGCTCAATTTTGCCTGGTTGAGTTCGGCCAGCTCCCGAGAGATATAAAGGCCCAGCCCGGTGCCGCTGGACGAAGTCGTGAAAAAGGGCTCAAAAAGATGACAGATCTGCTCAGGAGACAGGCCTGAGCCGTTGTCGATAACTTCTATGCATGGCGCCTGTCCGCTGATGCGGGCCTGCAGTATGATCTTTCCCAGCTCCGGCTTGCCGTACCGGAGGGCATTCAGGCACAGATTGTCCAGAATCTGCTTTAAGTGATCGGGGTCTATCAGGGCGTATAAAGGTTCAGTACTTACAGCGAGCTTGAAGGTGTCGGCAGCGATAACCTGATCGAGCATGAAATTGTTCAGGTAATCGATCAGCCAGGGCTTCAACTGGATTTTTTTCCGCCTCGACGCGTTTCTCCTGGAAAGCTGCAGGATGTCTTCGATAATGCGATTGACGCGGCTGGCATGGGTCTGAATGATTTCGGTCAGGCGCTTGTCCTGAACCGATAACTGAGGGTTTTCCGACAGCAATTGGCCGGCATGGCTGATGGCGCCCAGCGGATTGCGTATTTCATGGGCGATGCTGGCCGTGAGCCGGCCCAGGGATGCCAGTTTACTTTGCTGCAGGCGCTGATTATAAAGCGCGATGTCTTCAAACATGATCAGGTACAGGCATTCCTGCTGCGTCGGCAGCGGCATGAAACGGATATAAATTTCGGACCGGTTCGGAAGCTGCAGCTGTGCAATTGCTTGTTCGGGCTCGTTGAGCCAGATCTGAAAAGCCAGCCATAGCTGTTCCGAAATATCGGCCAGCGTGGCCGGCATGGCTTGCAGATTGGCCAGGCGCAAGGCTGCTTCGTTGACCATCTGGATGACCTGTTTTTTGTTGCTGATGATGATGCCCGACTGCAGATGCTGGATAATGTAATGATTCAGCTCTTCCAGTTGCGTGATGGTCTGTTTTTGCTGATGAGCCAGTTGCACCGTCTGTTCACTGCGCTTCGCCAGCACATAGGACAACAGGGCGATCGTGAAGAACGAGGCTCCCAGCATGCCGGCGTATATGTAAGACGTTTTTTCAAAGAGGCCGGCCTGACCGGCATAAATCTGTTCGGACAGGACGGCCAGGCTGGCGACAGCGGCAAAATACATCGCGCAGCGGCCGCCGATCAACAAACCGCCATAGGCGATGGAGACGGCGAGCAGTATGCCTATGCCGCTGTTAATGCCGCCGCAGGCATGCATCAGCAACGTGAGAATGATGATGTCGGTAAAAATAAGCAGCTGTGCCTGCAGCGTATAGCCGGTCAGCCGCCAGGCTATGCAGATGCTGGAAATGGCAGACAATATGGCATAGCTCTGGCTGCTGTAAATATAGAGCTGGCTGTCGTATGATCCAAGCGAAGAGGGCCCTATCTGGCCTTGAAATAACACGATAAACAGCGTGGCCAGAATAAAACGGTAAGTCAGGAAAACCTTCAGCAGCAGCCAGGCTTGCTTGGCGGGAATGCCGTAGCCTTTGGAGAACGGGCAGGGAAAAATGGTCTCATGCGTATTATCTGACATGGGTGGTTTTAACAATAGCGTTTTGCAGGGACTTGGTTAGAATAGCAGATTTCCCCAGTTTTACTGGCGGATCGGATTGAACTGAACCATCATAGCATCGATGCAAAGGCTTGAGAAAATACCCTCCGGTCGTTGCCGGTCAAACCAGGAGCGATAAATGAATATTCATGAATACCAGGCAAAAAGGTTGTTTAGGGATTACGGCATCGCCGTCCCGGAGGGCCATCAGGCCGATACCCCCGAGCATGCCGGGCAGGTTGCCGGAGAGCTGGGCGGCAGCGGCTGGGTCGTGAAGGCGCAGGTTCATGCGGGCGGCCGAGGCAAGGCTGGCGGCGTAAGATTAGCCCACAGCCATCAGGAGGTATTGGATTTCAGCCGCGATATGCTGGGCCAGCGCCTTGTGACCGCGCAGACCGACAGTGCCGGTTTGCCGGTCGAGAAACTGCTCATAGAAAAAATCTATCCGATCAAAAGCGAATTCTATCTGAGTGCGCTGGTCGACCGCGTCAGCAGCCGCATCCTGTTCATCGCTTCGGCGGCCGGCGGCATGGATATTGAAGCTGTCGCCAGGGACACGCCGGAGCGGATCATATCGCTGCAAGTTCATCCGGCAGCGGGCCTGCAAAGCTATCAGTGCCGGAAAATCGCCTTCGCTTTGCAACTGGCCGGCGAGCAGATCAAGGCGCTGGAAACGATCATGCGCGGCGTGTATCAGCTGTTGCTGGCAAAAGATGCCAGTCAGATTGAAATCAATCCACTGATACTGACCGAGCAGGGCCAGTTGCTGGCGCTGGATGCTAAGATTAATTTCGACGATAACGCCGTTGCCATGCATCCCGATATTCTGGACATGCGCGATCCGGGCCAGGAAGACCGGAAGGAAAACAAGGCGCAGCAATACGGGCTTAATTACATCACGCTGGACGGCACTATCGGCTGCATGGTCAATGGCGCAGGCCTCGCCATGGCGACCATGGACCTGGTGAAGCTGAACGGCGGCGCGCCGGCCAATTTTCTCGACGTCGGCGGCGGCACGACGCCGGAAAGAGTCGCCGAAGCGTTCAAGCTGATACTGTCTGACGACAAGGTGAAAGCCATACTGATCAATATCTTCGGCGGTATCGTGCAGTGCGACATTATCGCGCGCGGCATTCTGGCGGCGGTTGAAGAAGTGCATGTGACGGTGCCGGTCGTGGTCCGGCTGGAAGGCACCAATGCCGAGGCGGGGCGCCAGTTATTGGCCGATTCCGGCCTGAATTTGATTGCAGAAACAGATTTGGCGACCGCCGCAGCGCAAGTTGTCGCCTTAGCGGAGGCCGCATGAGCATTTTGATCGACAAGCATACCAAATTGATTTGCCAGGGCTTTACCGGCAAGCAGGGCACGTTTCATTCCGAACAGACGCTGGCGTACGGCACTCAGCTGGTCGGCGGCGTGACGCCGGGCCGCGGCGGCGACACCCATCTGGGCCTGCCGGTTTTCAATACCGTCGAAGATGCAGTCAGGCAGACCGGCGCCGATGCGACCATGATCTATGTGCCGCCTTTCTATGCGGCCGATGCCATCCTGGAAGCCGTCGATGCCGGCATCAAGGTCATCGTCTGTATCACGGAAGGCATTCCGGTATTGCATATGCTGCGCGTCAAGGCCGCCATGGCCGGCACCGACGCCTTGCTGATCGGGCCGAATTGTCCGGGGGTCATTACGCCGGGAAAATGCAAGATCGGCATCATGCCGGGACATATCCATCTGCCGGGCTCCATCGGCATCGTCTCGCGCTCAGGCACTCTGACCTATGAGGCCGTCAACCAGACGACCAAACAAGGGCTGGGGCAGAGCACCTGCGTCGGCATCGGCGGCGATCCTATTCACGGCATGAACTTTATCGACGTGCTCAGCCGGTTCCAGCAGGACGAGCAGACACGCGGCATCGTCATGGTTGGGGAGATCGGGGGCGGCGAGGAAGAAGATGCCGCCGACTATATCAAGGCGCATGTCACCAAACCGGTCGTGTCCTATATCGCCGGGCAGACGGCCCCCCCCGGCAAGCGCATGGGTCATGCCGGCGCCATCATCACGGGCGGCAAGGGCACGGCGGCCGGCAAAATCGCCGCGCTTAAGGCAGCCGGCATTGAAGTCGTCAATTCGCCGGCCGATATCGGCGTGGCGATGCAGCGCTGTTTGCAATAACGACCGTACAGCGATAGACAACACGGTACGCGAAGCACGCCAGGACAGCTTATGAACCGATCAGTCCGAAGCTTTATCGTTCTGTTCATTATTATCGTATTGATTGCGGTGTTCATGCTGGTGCCGAAGATACCGCAGGATCTGAATTATCATGATTTCGGCGATCGGAAACAGATTCTGGGCATTCCCAACTTCTGGAATGTCATGACCAGCCTGCCTTTTTTGATCGTCGGTTTGATGGGCATACGGCGGGTCACGGCTAGCCGGCTTGAGGGCGGCCTGCCGCAATTGCGCCCGGCTTATTTGATGTTTTTCATTGGCGTCGGCCTGACTGGTCTGGGATCGGGCTATTACCATTTAAACCCTGACAACGGGGCGCTGGTCTGGGACAGGCTGCCGATGACGATAGCCTTTATGGCGCTGTTCTCGGCCATCGTCGGCGAATACCTGTCGATTGAATGGAGCAGACGGCTGCTTTATCCGCTGGTTCTGACCGGCATGGCATCGGTAATTTACTGGCATTGGAGCGAACAGCAGGGGGTCGGCGATTTGCGCTTTTACGGCCTGGTTCAGTTTCTGCCCATGCTGCTGATTCCGGTCATGCTGGTTTTCTGCCAGCCGCGGCTTTCCGGCAAGGGCTATTTGTGGGGCATCGTCGGCATCTATGTTGCAGCCAAATTGGCGGAAGCGGGCGATACCTTCATCTACGAGCACCTGCGCTTTCTGAGCGGGCATTCGCTCAAACATCTGCTGGCCGCCGGCGGAGCCGGTCTGTTTCTGGTCGCACTGCAAAAGCGCGTGCCGGCGCATCAGACGGTTAAGCCGGAAACCGGTGTCATTGCCAAATAAGGTTTTGTTATGATTAGTCTATAGGCCGGATTTTGTACGTCTACAGATTTCTTTGCCGTTTTTGCAGTCAAATATTCAACCTCAGTTATTGTTAGTCCATACATGTCTTTAAAAATAGCGCTTGCTCAAATTAACCCACTGGTCGGCGGCATCGATGCCAACGCCGCCAAGATTATCGAAACGGTCATTCATGCCCGGGACCGGCTGCATGCCGACCTGATCGTCTTTCCCGAGTTGTCCGTGACCGGCTATCCACCCGAGGATCTGTTGCTGCGGCCGGATTTTACCGCGCATGCGGCCCGTGCTGTCGAACACATTGCCGAGCAAGCGACTGGCATCGATGTCGTGCTGGGCTTTCCCGACGACTATCAGGGCAAGCTCTACAACAGCGCGGCTGTGCTGCGCGATGGCTCCGTGTTGATCCGCTACAGAAAGAATGCCCTGCCTAACTATGGCGTGTTCGATGAAAAGCGCTATTTCTACGAAGGCGATCAGACCGCTCTGTTTACGTTGAAAGGCATCACGATCGGCATCACGATTTGCGAGGACGTCTGGCAGGCTGGTATCTTGGCCAGGAACAGACAGGCTGGCGCCGAACTGGTTCTGACCCTGAATGCCTCGCCTTTCCATGCCGGCAAGATCCATGAGCGCGAAGACATCATCGTCAATCAGGTCAAAGCGCTGCAATTGCCGTTGATATATGTCAACCAGGTCGGCGGGCAGGATGAGCTGATCTTCGACGGCGCCTCGTTTGTGGTCGACCGTGACGGCGAAGTCGTGTTCAGGGCCGAGGAGTTCAGCGAGCAGGTCAGCGTAGTCGAGTTTGACGGCAACAGGCCGCTAAAAAGCACCTGCGCGCCGCTGTACAACGAGGTCTCCAGCGAATACCGGGCCCTGGTGCTGGGCATCAGGGATTACGTCGCGAAGAACGGCTTTCAGGGCGCCATCCTGGGCCTGTCAGGCGGCGTCGATTCGGCGCTGGTGCTGGCGCTGGCTGTCGATGCGCTGGGGGCCGACAAAGTGGAAGCCGTGCTGATGCCGTCACGCTATACGCAGGCCATGAGCCTTGAAGATGCGGCGCTGGAGGCTGAAGCTTTGGGCGTCAAATACCATACGATCCCGATAGAGCCGGCCGTTAGCGCCTTCACGGACATGCTGGCCGGTGTGTTCGCCGGCACGGCCAAGGATACGACCGAGGAAAATATCCAGGCGCGCTGCCGCGGCGTGATTCTGATGGCGATGTCCAACAAGTCGGGCAAACTGCTGCTGACGACCGGCAATAAAAGCGAAATGAGCGTCGGCTATGCGACTTTGTACGGCGATATGGCCGGCGGCTTTGCGCCGATCAAGGATGTGCCGAAATTGCTGGTCTATGAGCTGGCGCACTATCGCAATTCGCTGTCCAGAGTGATTCCGGAACGCGTGCTCACCCGGCCGCCGTCGGCCGAGCTGGCGCCCGATCAGCTCGATGAGGATTCCTTGCCGCCGTACAATGTGCTGGACCCGATACTGGAGCGGTACGTGGAACAGGATCAGTCGGCCGAAGAGATTATCGCGGCCGGTTTTCGGCGCGAGGATGTCGAGAGAGCCATTCGCCTGGTCGACAGAAACGAGTACAAACGCCGGCAGTCGCCGCCCTGCATCCGAATCACGCCCAGAGCGTTCGGCCGCGATAGGCGCTATCCGATCACTTCGGGTTACCGCGGGATTTAAAAACTGTCATTAAATTCAGTAGACGCCCTTATTATTTGGAGAGCAAGCAAACCCCTGCATCGTTCATAGAGCCCGAGCATTGACTGTCAGCGGGCGCACTGTACTTCATTGGGAGGAACTTCTGACATGACGGCATCAGATCAGTACATTGCAAGACTGCGCGAAGACATCGGACGGCTTGCCCGTGATATCGGCGCGCGCAACGTCTATCATTATCCGCAGCTGCTTGAGGCGGCAGGACTCATTGAGCAATGGCTGCGCGAAGCGGGCTATACTCCCGCGCGGCAGGAGTACGAAGCGAAGGGCAGGTTGTTTGCCAATCTCGAAGTCGAAGTGCGCGGCCTTATTGCTCCGGAAGAGGTGATTATTGTAGGAGCTCACTATGATACGCATCGCCGCTCACCGGGGGCTAACGACAACGGTTCCGGTATCGCCGCGCTGCTCGCGCTGGCCCGTGCGTTCGCGCATGAGACGATTGGCCGTACGCTGCGCTTTGTCGCCTTCACCAATGAAGAGAAACCGTTCTTGCGGACCCGGCAAATGGGCAGCCGGGTGTACGCCGCGCGCTGCCGTGAACGCGGCGAGAGCGTGGTTGGCATGATCTGCCTTGAAACAATCGCTTACCGGTCCGAAAAGTTTGGCAGCCAGCACCTGTCGCTGTTCGGACTGCTGGCGCCGGCCCGCGGCAATTTCATCGCGCTGGTCGGCAATCGCCGCTCGCATGAACTCCTTGCTGACGCTGCGCACTCATTCCGCCGAAAATCACCGGTTCCTTGCGAAACGTTTACACTGCCGTCCAATTTCCCCGGCGCATGGAGTTCGGACCACTGGTCCTTCTGGAAAGAGGACTGTCCGGCGATCATGGTCACGGATACAGCCCCGTTGCGCTATCCTTATTACCATAAGTCCAAGGATACTATCGAGCGCCTGGATTACGAGTTTCTGGCCGCTGTGACCGCAGGCCTGCACGACGTGGTCGCCGATCTGGTCGGAAAAGTATAGAAATAACAAAGGCGACTTTGGAAACGCAGGGAGTCCACTTCAAGACCCGTCCAGCAAAAACACGCTGGCCAGCCCCAGGAAAATAAAAAAACCCATGGCATCAGTGATGAAGGTGAGCATGACGCTGGTGCCGACCGCGGGGTCTTTATCGAACTTGTGGCGCAGCAAAGGGATGCCGAGGCCGACGAAGACGGCGACTTGCAGGTTGATAAACATGGCGAGGCCCATGACCAGGGCAAGGGTCTGATTCTGATAGAACAGCCAGACCAGTCCGCCGACCAGGCTGCCCAGCAGCATGCCGTTCAGGATGGCGAGGCTCAGTTCCTTCATGATCAGATGACGGACATTGGCCCGGGTAATCTGCCCAAGCGCCAGCGAGCGGATGATCAGCATGCTGGTCTGATTGCCGGTATTGCCGCCCGTCGAGGCGATGATCGGCATCAGCGAAGCCAGCGCCACCAGATGCAGAATCGTGTCTTCGAATAGGCCGATGATGCGCGTTGCGGCAAAGGCCGTGGCGATATTGATCAGCAACCAGCCCCAGCGGTTTTTGGCGCTCTTCCAGACACTGGAGAATATATCCTCCTCTTCCTCGACGCCGGCCTGAATCAGCAGGTCTTCGTCCGTTTCCTCGCGGATGTAATCAACGATGCTGTCGACGCAAAGCCGGCCCAGCAGTCGGTCTTCATTGTCGACGACCGGCGCCGAGATAAGGTCGTAACGTTCGAAAGCCCGGGCGGCTTCGGTAAGATTTTGATCGACTGAAAAAGCGATAAAATCGGTCACCATAATTTCCGCTGCTTGCTGGCTGGGTGAATGGGTTAATAGCCGCTGCAGCGGCAAAACGCCTTTTATTTTATTGCTTTGGTCCACGACGAACAATTTGTCGGTATGGCCCGGCAGCTTGCCGCGTTTGCGGATATAGTCGGCTATGGCTTTCAGGGTCAGATCGTCCCGGATCTTGATTGTGCCAAAATCCATGCGCGAGCCGACCTGATCTTCCCTGCAGGCCAGAACCGCATCCAGATCCTTGCGTTTTTTGCGATTAAGGGACTTCAGAATGCGCTGCATGGCATTTTGAGGCAGGTCGGCAGCAAGGTCCGCGATCTCGTCGCTTTCCAGCTTGCCGGCGACGATGGCCAGCTCTTCGGGCCCCATGTCTGCAATCAGCGTTTGCCGCACCGCGTCGGAGACTTCCAGCAGCACTTGCCCGTCAATATCGGTTCTGATGGCGCTCCAGACTGTACGGCGATGATCCAGCGGCAGCGATTCAAGAATATAGGCGATATCGGCTGGATGCAGCTGGGCAAACGCTTCCTGTAAAAGGGCCTGCTGCTGCTTGTGCCGGGCGATCTCGACCAACGCCTGCCGGCTTGCGGGGCCTTTTTGCACCAGTGATTCTTCCCGATGCTGTTTTTCCAGCAAAGTGATGACCCGCTGCAGGTATTGCTGAAGAAACTGCTCGGAATGGCGTTTGTCAGGGAGTTCCATGGTTAAAAAATAGTTTCAAGGCCGTAAGATTTGTTTTTATTAACTGATGTTGCGCAACTGTAGGGTCGAATTCACTTGTGCCCTTCAGGGTATTCGACTCGGGACGACCCAGACAGACAGTGCGAATGAATTCGCACCTACACGGCATCGCAGTAAAACTAAAACAGCACAGAGATCAATTCGAGCATAACATCATTTATTAAATATGCTTTTTACAGAGACAATAAGCCTAATTAAAATTTCCGCCTCATTTATGAAAAACATGGAAATGAAACGCTGAGTGATATTTTTATAATATATGAAATAATATCTTAATTAATGCGGGTTATAATTAACGGCTAAAACCCTATCTATTTATCGACGTTATATAAACATATGATGAATCAATTCAGTTTGATAATACGTTTTTTATCAGTTGTATTATTGGTGTTATCGCTTGCCGGCTGTGCGGGAAGCAGAAGGCATGAAAGTACCGGCGAGTATCTTGACGATTCTGTGCTTACGACCAAAGTAAAAACGGCCATATTTAATGATCCGAGCCTGGAAGTGCTGGATATTAACGTGAAGACATTTAAAGGGGTCGTGCAACTGAGCGGTTTTGTCGATTCCGAAAGCCGCTAACAAGGCAGTTGAGCGGGCGAGAGCTGTGAATGGCGTTAAAATGATCAATAACAGTCTGATCGTTAAGTAGCTGAACTGAAGAGATTGAAATCAGGCGGGCTTTATCTCAATTGAATCTGTAGCACATCCACCTTGTTCCAGACGGCATCGACAAAATCCCTGTTCATTTCCGGCATGCCGTCCTGAATCCATTGAACCAGTATCCTGGCGGTATTGGGATAAGTGACCTGGACGGCATGATCATCATGCAGCCAGCGCTCAATTACCGCCGGGTCCATATCGTTCATGACATAGCCGTAACCCAGTTGCTGCAAGGCCGCGGCATTGGAGATCTGCTCCATTTGCGCATGCAGCGGTTTCGCCAGAATCTTTTTGCCCAGCCTCAGCGATTCGCTGGCGAGTTCAAAGCCGGCATTGCTGATGATGCCGGCGCAATCCTGTAAATTCTTCTGAAAGCCTTCGCGGGAGAGCGGATGGCAGGTGATATGTTCGAATTCAGACTGCACGGTTTCCGGCGCATAGACATGAAAGATAAACTGTCTGAAAGGCGATAATAGCCTGATGACTTCGCGCTGGTCTTCAAAAGGCAGGTAAACAATAATTTTATTCTTGATGGTATTGGCGGGCGTCCCGGCCGTGTCGATAATGGGAGGCAGAATGGGTTGGCCGAAATGGTGCCAATGCAGGCCGACGCCGACATCGGCCGGCGCGAAATATTTCAGGATCTCTCTGGCGACAGGGTTGGAACCCGCCTTGGGGATTTTGTGGTTGAACGCATATTGATGGCCGATACCCAAAACGGTCTTTTTTTGTTTTTTTGCCGCCCAGGCGGTAACTGGCTCAAAATCGCAGATCACCAGGTCGTAAGCGCTCAAATCCAGTGAAGCGACGTCCTTGATGAAAGTCAGCGGTTTGGCTTTACAAGCGGTCTTCAGATAATTGACCTGGCCCTTGTCGGTATTAAAGGTCAGACCGGTACGCACCTGATAGTCGTTGAATATCGCCATTTCGAAATATTTATCGGCAGGACGGCCGGTAAACTGAAAACTAACGTCCATGCCGGCCGCATAAAGTTCCTTCGCCATGACGCGTGCGCGAGTGATGTGGCCGTTGCCGGTGCCCTGTACGCCATAGAAAATTCTCATGGAATAATTTGCCCCAGACTGAAAAGCGCCGTGCTGATGCCCAGCATGGCGCCGACCAGCGTGTCGGTCGGGAAGTGAACGCCCAGCACGACGCGCGAGAAACCAATCAGTGC
>CAYPJI010000045.1:0-3909 GCA_964411045.1 uncultured Methylobacter sp.
CTTCAGAACACCGGCAGGCGATGCATTCCTGCTGGGAGTGGACAATGCGCTTTCTGCACAGGCGGCATTTCCTCCTACCTCCAATACGGAAATGGCCGGGCAAGCCGGGGAAAATGAAGTGGCGGATGCGGCCGCCGCCGGCAATTTGCCTCTAGTGTGGCATCTTTTGACTCAGCGGGTCATGGCCATTGAGGAGTACCGTACTCTTTTTGCCCAGGCTTATCCTGGCCTGAAAGTCCCAGAGCAGGTGACCTATTCTCATATTGCCAATGCCATCGGCGCTTTCGAAGCCGCCGCGTACAGAGCCGATAACAGCCCTTACGACTACTATATGATGGGGCAAACGACTGCAATAAGTAAAAACGCCGTGGAAGGCATGAAAATTTTCAATAAGGCGGGATGCGCCAGCTGTCATTCAGGAAAATTCCAAACGGATCATGCCTTTCATGCACTGGGCATGCCGCAAATTGGCCCCGGAAAAGGCGATGGCTTTGAAGGGCATGATGATTACGGCAGGGAACAGGTTACAGGCGATGCCAATGACCGGTATAAATTCAGGACCCCTAGCCTTCGCAACGTAGCGCTGACCGGCCCCTGGGGGCATAACGGGGCTTACAATACGCTGGAAGCCGTGGTCAGACACCACCTGGATCCGGAGCAAAGCCTTGAGGACTATGACGTTACCCAGGCCGTTCTGCCGTCCCGCGTGGATCTGGATGAACAGGACTTTATTGTCCATAACGACGCAACAAGCCGCCTCAACCTGGCGAACAGCATAGAAATCAATCCGGTTGCGCTTACAAATGTACAAGTCAAGCTGTTGCTGGATTATTTACATGCCTTGACCGACCCTAGCAGCCTGGATCTCAGATCTACCGCGCCCAAAAAAGTGCCTAGCGGCCTTTCTCTGGCAGACTAAACCGCTGTTTCAATCAGCGCTTCGGTTTCTTTTCAAGGCTGACTTCCATCAAAGCGCCGTAGAATGGACTTTTGCATCAATCCAATCTACGGCTTCCGATACATTGAATCCGTGCCTCTACATTGCAGACCCGGCTATTTCTTATGGTTATAGCAGGTGTTGGATTTTTGGGTCACTTAAAGGCAATCAGAGCAATTCAGAGATACTGCCGGCGGCTCTTTTGACATCCAGGAAAATCAATCCCAGCTTGGCATTGGGCTTGGCCATTACGGTCAGCACCGCTTCCTTGCCGGCATGAGTCATCAACACATAACCGGTATCGCCTTTTATCAGCACCTGTTCCAGTTCTCCGCGGGCCAGTTCCTGTGCGGTACGGTCGCCCAATGAGAGCATCGCGGCGCTCATGGCGCCGACCCGGTCTTCATCCATTGAATTCGGCAGCACTGAAGCCATCATTAAACCGTCGGTCGAAATGACGCCTGCAGCCTCAATATCCGCAGAAGTGCCGCTCAAATCCGACAATACCGAAACTAACATATCTGAACGCATTGAAATCTCCTATTTATCTTTGTAAGCGTTAGCCAGGTTGGTAAACAACACGCGGCTCATTCCGGAAATCTTGAGAAATTTTTCCAGTTCCTCGGCCAGACTGGAAGCCTGATACGACTGTTGCATCACCAGGAGCGACATGCCGGTTACGGCGTTGATCGCAACCAGTACCTGAGCGCAATATTCTTTATCATGACCATAGGTTTCCACAATCAGGCCGATCAGGCGTTGATTGATCAAGGTCATGGCACCCGCCATAAACTCAACCGGCAAATTGACTTTGACATGTACGTCGCCCACTTTGTACATGTGTTCGGTATAGGTTTTATCGAAAGGTCCGGTAAATAATCCTTCCATCCAGAGAGCATGGGTTCTCTTCAATGATTCAACCCGCCCTCCGAGAAAAGTGGATGCTTGTGGAATGGTAAGCAGGTGTTGATAAAAATCTTCGGTAATTCCGGCCAGTTTGGGTCTGATCTGTTCGCCCACCTTGATCAACAAGGCTTCTCGTTCAGGCGTTAATTCGCTGAATGATTTGGCATAGTGCGTTAATTTGTCAAAATCATGTGACATGTTACCTACCTAAATATGAACTTCTAATTTTTATAGTTTTTAGCTTTTCAACATCATATTAAACAGCTATTGAAGCAAGGGCATTTCTTGTTAACCCTTGTTATGGAGTATATACCAAGTATTTTAGTCAGGAATAAGAAAGGGCTGTTATTTGTCTTTTTTGTGAACTGAATCACAAAAATAACCGATTCCGGTTTTTGAGGGATGCAGAAATCTGAACCTGGTTTGACAGGTTCTGAAATAAGGTTAAATTTGAGCTTGGATCGTGAATAATTAAGATTGATTGTCTTGGTTGTGCCATTTTGAGACATTCAACAATTTCAGCGTATGGCAGCTGCAACACAATAAGTTGTCGTTCAACGCAAAGCATAACCCGCATAGTGCAGCGAAGTCGGATTAATGCGTGGTTAGGCAATTCTTCAAATTTTCTCAATGAATTAACCTCACCAATGCCATGAAGCTCTTTTGGATGGCCTTGTTGTGAATAACTAAAGCTGCAAAACCCATGATAAGTCCGCCAAGAATGAATATTATGGAACCGGAATCGACTTTATTGGCAAAGATAGTAGAAACTTCAGGCTTGAGCGGATTATAGAAAATTCTTATTTTGCTTCCGATAGGGTATTTGTTGGCCATTTTTCGACGATAACCAGGAGAGTCCGACGTGGGGCCAAATGATAGCCTCTCACCTTTATAGGCAACATTGTTGATGCTGTATTGGTAGGTGATTTCGAACTTGGGGTCATCATCCAGGGTAGAAACGATATCTGATCGTACAACGACCGCCTCAATACTTGGCCATGAGGCGGCTTTTCTAGCCATAAAGAAAGTCCAGAAGCCTGATAAAAGAAAAAAGATTGCGAGGATTCCAGGTATCAAGTCCACGATATTTGCTTAACAAGGAATTAAATAATTAACCGTATATCTACCATGAATTCTGCTTCTCATCAATAAATTGGCAGTCTACAAGGGGTTTCCCTTTCTGTATATCATCCGATCCGCTGATAATTAGCGGCAGGCTAAGGCTAGATTGCCGCCATTCAATGGAATAGGTTGGTTGGCAGTATTGGGTCGAACTCAGACTTTCAATATCAGATTTTGTTGGGACCTGTTAGATCAGGTCCAGATTTTTACGCGCGCATCGTAAACAGCCGCTCTAGCACGCCCTAGCCCGCTGGGTCAGAACGGTTAAAGACAGGGAAAAAGCACGACAATTGAGCGAAAAACCATGACCTATTTTCGCTAATTAATTTCTTCGACAGTGCTTACAAAATTATGAAAAATTTTCGATGCAGGATGACTGCGGAACTCACGAAGGCTTGCACAGGCAGAGAATGATTCTATCATTTGCCCATGCAGCCGTTCGTGAGCTTGGTGATGAATAATGTTTTAAGCGGGACTCAAAAATTCTTTATCCGTCTCGCTATGAATCCGAGAAACGGTTCTGGCGCTTTTGCAATAAATGCTGCTCCAGTTTGTGGAAATAGGTATAAACCGCGTAAAGAAAAGCGCCTGCTACGGGCAGCGCGAAATACCAATGCTGCTTGGCTACGGCCAGTATGTTCAATATTTCCGCGCCAAAAAAATAGGCCGGGGTTATCGTAATCGCCGCCCATACCCAAGCGCTGAGCAGATTGATCAACGCAAACTGCTTTGCCGAGTATTTGGTGATACCTATCGACATGGGAATGACGGTACGCAAACCATACATATAGCGCTGCATGAAAATAATGGGCCAGCCGTATTTTTTCAGCAGCAAATGCGCAATCGCAAATTTGCGCCGCTGGTTATGCAGTCTGCGCTGAATAAAGCCTTTGTTAAAACGGCCGATATAAAAATAAATTTGATCACCGGCGAAACCGCCAAGG
>CAYPJI010000045.1:3919-12295 GCA_964411045.1 uncultured Methylobacter sp.
CGAAAACCGCCATGAAGTACTGCATATCGCCAGTATGAGACATGATTCCGGCCATGATCAGGCCGATTTCACCTTCTAATATGGACCACAAGAACAGGATAATGTAACCGTATTCCTTGAGCCAACCAATAAATAACTCTTCCATTAAACCTTAAATTTCAGTGAGATCCGCTCCAACTGCAACCATGATCATGTACACACAGAGCTTCATCTATTATGCAATCACCCATCAAGGCATACAGCCTGATTGGACATAAACAGAAGACTATAGGGTAATAGAGCAATCAAAGCAACCAACTAAAGAAAACTTTAACATGTCAAAGAACAAAATGTGCCGAGGCCAATGGCTGTATCTAATCCTGACTGCCCCGGCCTTGCAGGCAAACAGCTTTATCGCTTTCCCGTGTTTTTATATAAAACAATAAGCTGCCAAAACTCGTCAAACAGGGATTAATAGACAATACGGTCTTATCACAAGAAATTTCAAAATGAACATGCTGCTAAAAACTTAAGTTAAGTAATTCATGTCTTAAATTTTGAGAACGTAGCATTTTCAGTTTTTGAATAACTGATGTTACGCACAAATCGTTTCCGGCGCACCAGGGGATTCAGGTCTGCACTGTAGGTGCGAATTCACTTGTGCCCCTTGCGGGTATTCGCACTACCTGCCGGTTGCCTCGGCCCGAATGAATTCGACCCTGCAGTTGGGTAACATCAGTAAATAACTCAAATCATGTCGCTTTCTAAGTCAAAAATAAATAGAGGCATAGCATGCAAGATCTTTTCAAATACGCTGATGAAATAGGGCCTGCAAAAATCATTCATATCTATGAGCCTTCCGCCGGCCTGAAAGGAATACTGGTCGTGGATAATGTCGCCATGGGCCCTTCTATCGGCGGGGTACGCATAGCCATGGATGTTAGCACTGATGAATGTTTTCGTCTTGCGCGGGCCATGACTTTCAAAAATGCCGCCGCCGGCCTGTCTCACGGCGGGGGCAAAATGGTCATTTATGGCGATCCCAAAATGCCCAAACACCAAAAACAGCAGATCATACGTGCCGCCGCCGCGTCACTGCGTAATGAAGAATCCTATATCTTTGGACCGGATATGGGTACAGATGAAGAATGCATGGCTTGGGTCAAGGACGAAAACGGCCGAGCTATCGGCTTGCCAAAAGAGCTGGGCGGCATTCCTTTGGATGAAATCGGTGCGACAGCCTGGGGCGTATATCATGCGGCAGACGTTGCGTTGCGTTATCTGAATTTTGATTTAAAAGATGCGACAGTCGTGATTCAGGGCTTCGGTTCTGTCGGCAAGCATGCCGCCCGGTTTTTATCTGAACAGGGTGCAAAATTAATTGCCGCCAATGACAGCCGCGGCACTATCTACAATCCGGAAGGTTTGGATATATCAGCGCTGTTCGCGCTTAAAGATGAAGGCAAAAGTGTTGTCGATTATTCTGATGGCAAACGTCTGGAGCTGGATGAGATTATCGATATAGAATGCGATATCTGGATCCCTGCCGCCCGTCCCGATGTTATTAATGAAGACAATGTACACCGGCTCAAAACCCGCTTGATTGTGCAAGGCGCCAATATTCCGGTTACCGATGGCGCTGAAAAGCAATTGTTTGAAAAAGGCGTCATGTGCGTTCCTGACTTCATTGCCAATGCAGGCGGCGTCATCTGTGGCGCGGAAGAGTACCACGGCGCGACGGTAACAACCGCATTACAAACCATAGAGGAAAAAGTCAGACAAAATACGGAAAAAGTTTTGGAAATTTCCCAAAGACAAAATATTCCTCCTCGTGAGGCGGCTATACAAATGGCTACCGACCGCCTTAAAAAAGCCATGTCCTTAAGACGCTGGTCGCTTTTTTCATCAGCGCCGCATTTCAACTAAAAATCGAACCTGTCATTGAACAAACAACATTTCTTAAAAATGATGTTACGCAAGGACGATTTTATCCCGTTTGCCACGCCAAGCACTACAGCTTTTAGCAACCCAGCCTACACACTAATTGTTCATTTTGAATGCCCATAAATTCCTCTCATTCACCTGTCGATACTGCTTAATGAGTGCGCATCTTCTGTTGCGATTCGAATCGCATTGATGGGGATGGTGCCGACTGAAAGCTGGCGCTCGCCAAGGCTTTTAAAAATTGACGAGCGATAGGCGCAGATATGCCGGTTTATGAAGCCTTTGCCGACTCAGTGGCATTATCAAGAAACTTCCGGTAATTGATCGATACCTTAAGGCCCGCGAAACGTCCGGCCATTCTGACCAGTTCCTGAGTCGATTTATCGAAAGTCAGTTTTACCTCGCTTAAGGCGCGGTCTTCATAACCCTCTTCTATGCCATGGGTTTCCAGCAGAAAATGATAGATATACACTTCATTTTCTTTTTCCACCTGCACTTCCAGCGGCGCGCCCAAATGCGCGACGACCGCCGGCTTCCTGGGCAGATCGGCGGAAATTTTTTCTAGCAGATCAGTATTGGCCCGGAGCTGCTGTTTTTCCTTATCGATCTCGGCGCCGCCGATCGAACGCAGCGACACTTCCAGAAACTTCGGCGGCGCGATTTGCAGGAACAAGGGCGAGAAAGACCAGGAGGTGATGCGGTCCTCCTTGTTGAAAGTCAATTCGGAATAAAACTTGATCTCCGGCTTAATCACCTGGTTGCGGCTGTCGACCTTGCGAAACCAGTACCGGAAGCGCCGCCCTTCCGTAGTTGCATCATTCTCGCTGGGATACAGCTTGGCCAGTGATACAAAATCCTGGCTGTACATGATCGGCCGTTTAAATTCCAGCGTGAAATCATCGGCCGCCACCACGCTAAAGTAGCGGTCGAACTCGCCCATTTGCAGATAAGTCTGATAGGCTCGCAGCCAGTAAATGCAGCCGGTCAATGAAACGGCCAGCGCCAGCAGGCCGATTAGGCGGATTCCTCGCTTCATGACAACGCTATTAATGCCACGTTTCGGATCCATTCGCTGTCTTCTCTTGGGACAGAATGCCTTCCACGTCAACCTTGTCAAAATGATAGTGGGCACCGCAGAATTCGCAGCCCACGTCAATAACATCCCGCTCTTTCAAAATACTTTCCAGCTCCGCCCGCCCAAGCGCCAACAGGGTCCGTTCCAATCTTTCGCGGGAACAGGCGCATTTGAATTCAACCGGCTCGGAATCGAACAGCCTGACTTTTTCCTCATGAAACAGGCGATGCAGCATCTGTCCGCAATCGAGCGTCATCAGCTCCTGCTCAGTCACGGTGTTTGCCAGCATCTCGATGCGGTCCCAATCAGACCGGTAACTCTGCTGAGCCGGCAACTCCTGCAACAGCAAACCGACCGCCTGCGTATCGTTGGCGAACAGCCACAGTCGGGTGCGCAATTGCTCCGACTGCGTAAAATAACTTTCCAGGGCATTTGCAAGACCTGCGCCCTGCAGCGGCACGATGCCTTGATAAGGCTCGGCATTTTCAGGCTCTATGGTCAGCACCAGGCGCCCGTGTCCGAACATCTGTTCCAGCGTACTGCCTGACACCCTGTCGGCGCTTCTTACCAGCCCTCTGATTTTTCGATCATGCGTGCACTGCGCCACCAGCGTTTTCAGATCGCCGTCGCCCTGTGCCTGCATAATCATCGAGCCTCTGAATTTGACGGTCGCGGACAACATCGTGACAGCTGCCAGCGCCTGTCCCAACTGCTGCATCACGTTTTGCGGGCCTCGCTGATGCTTCTTCGCCGCTTGCCAGCTGTCCCTCAGCCTGACCCATTCACCACGCACGCCCATGTCTTCGAATAAAAAGCGGCGTAAAACATCTTGCTCTATCATGATTCTCCAGTTAATTGTCTATGCTTTATTCTCATATCAGATCAGAGTAACCTGTGTTCAAACAGTTCCTAATCCACCTACGAAGGGCTATAGCTATGATTATCTCATCAAAAAAGCTCGTACTGCCAGACCCGGCGAACGCATTGCCCGGCCGCAACACGCCCATGCCCGTCACCAATCATCACTTCGTGACCGGCAATCCGATCCAGCCGCCGTTCCCGCCCGGCCTGGAACAGGCCTTGTTCGGCCTGGGCTGCTTTTGGGGCGCTGAGCGGAAATTCTGGGAGCATCCCCACATATACAGCACGGCCGTCGGCTACAGCGGCGGCTACACGCCAAACCCGACTTACGAGGAGGTCTGCACGGGGCAGACCGGCCATGCCGAAGTCGTGAAGGTCATTTACGATCCGGCTTTGACCTCGTATAGCGAACTGCTGAAGCTGTTCTGGGAAGCCCACGATCCAACCCTGGGCATGCGGCAAGGCCCAGACATCGGCACGCAGTATCGCTCAGGCATATACACTTACACTCTCGGGCAATTCGAGGAGGCGCTTGAGTCAAGAGACCATTACCAGCAGCGCATCACAGAGGCAGGGCGCGGAGAAATAACAACCGAAATTCGGCCGGCCAGTGAATTCTATTACGCCGAGGACTATCATCAGCAATACCTGGCCAAGAGGCCCATGGGCTATTCCTGTGTGATACCGATTGAGCTCAGCGGACGCCCCCGGTACGAGGATTAAAACAATACCCGATGTTCTGTAAGGAATCAGACATGAAGCGGTCATAGTGCTGATCCATACTGCCTGTATGGAAGTGCAGGATCATTGCCCGGCAACGGTTATTAATTTATGCCCGTCCGATAGGCTCATTGTATAATTCCGCGCACTGTTTTTTATTTATAGACAAAGCAAGGACCGATTGACCTTTATGACTTCTGAAAAGCGCCCTAATCGCCGCCGCCGTGGCATTTATCTGTTACCTAACCTGTTCACTACGGGAGCCATGTTTGCCGGTTTCTATGCCATTACCTCGGCGATGGGCGGACGATACGAAACCGCCGCCATTTCGATTTTCGTTGCGATGGTGCTGGACGGACTCGATGGCCGCGTGGCGCGCCTGACCAATACGCAGAGCGAATTCGGCGTGCAATACGACAGTCTGTCGGACATGATTTCGTTCGGCGCGGCGCCGGCTCTGGTCATGTATATGTGGGCTTTTTCCAGCCTCGGCAAGCTGGGCCTGTTCGCGGCTTTTGTTCATATGGCCGGCGGCGCCTTAAGACTGGCGCGATTCAATACCCAGGTCGAATCTGCCGACAAGCGTTATTTTCAGGGGTTGCCAAGCCCGGCTGCGGCCGCCATTCCGGCTGGATTTATCTGGATCTGCCTGGAATATGGCTATGACATTGAAATGCTTAAATATGTCGCTATCGTGTTGATGATCAGCACGGGATTGCTGATGGTCAGCAACTTCCGCTATTCCAGCTTCAAGGAAATCGATTTGAAAGGCAAGGTGCCTTTTGTTATGGCCACTGCCGTTATGCTGGGCATCGCTTTCGTGATGGCGCAGCCTCAGATCATGCTGTTTGCATTATTTTTGGCGTACGCGATTTCAGGGCCGGTCATTACGCTGGTCATGCGCAAGCGCCGGCTGCAGGGGCGCAAACCGTAAAAAATCTGCTTGAGAGCCCAGTATCATTCGCGTATAGTCATGATCATGTCCATTCAGCCCGTTACGCCTTTTAACAACGTTTTTACTGTCGCCCTGCCTGACGGGCCAGGGCTGCGCGCATTGCTGTGTCTATCTTTAAGATTCCTGCCCTGACGGGCGCATTCTTCTCTCTCACTTTATTTGAACCCTCTTTACTAATCACTATCAGCGGAACCGCTGATAGTTCTCCATGCATGGAGCCCCTATGAAAGACAAGTTAATTATATTCGATACCACCTTGCGCGATGGCGAACAAAGCCCCGGCGCTTCCATGACGCGTGATGAAAAAGTCAGGATTGGCAAGGCGCTGGAGCGTTTGAGAGTGGATGTGATCGAGGCTGGCTTCCCTATCGCCAGCATCGGCGACTTCGAAGCCGTTCAGGCCGTAGCTAAAGCCGTTAAAGACAGTACCGTATGCGGTCTGGCCAGAGCGCTGGACAAGGATATCGACCGCGCCGGCGAGGCGCTTAAAGAGGCCAACCGTTCGCGTATCCATACGTTTATCGCCACATCGCCGATCCATATGCAGATGAAACTGCAGATGCAGCCGGAGCAAGTGATCGAGTATGCGGTCCGGGCCGTGAAGCGCGCGCGGCAGTATACCGACGATGTCGAATTCTCGGCCGAGGACGCCGGGCGCTCGGAGGAAGATTTCCTGTGCCGTATTCTTGAGGCCGTCATCGATGCCGGCGCCACGACGCTGAATATCCCCGACACGGTCGGCTACAGCATCCCGCAGCAGTTCGGCGAGACGATCGCCAATCTGATCAGACGCATCCCGAATTCGGACAAGGCCATTTTCTCGGTCCATTGCCATAATGACCTGGGACTGGCCGTTGCCAATTCCCTGTCTGCGGTCATGAACGGCGCACGCCAGATCGAATGCACGATCAACGGCCTGGGCGAGCGTGCCGGCAATGCCTCGCTGGAAGAAGTCGTCATGGCGGTCCGCACCCGTCAGGATGTGTTCGCCTGCCAGACCTCCATCGATACGCGCGAGATCGTCACCTGTTCAAAACTGGTCTCGTCGATTACCGGCTTTCCTGTGCAGCCCAACAAGGCCATCGTCGGCGCCAATGCCTTTGCGCACGAATCCGGCATTCACCAGGACGGCGTGCTGAAAAGCCGTGAAACTTACGAAATCATGCGTGCCGAGGATGTCGGCTGGACAGCCAACCGCATGGTCATGGGCAAACACTCCGGCCGCAATGCGTTCAAGAGCCGCATGACCGAACTGGGCTTTGAATTCTCTTCCGAAGAAGAGTTGAACGATGCCTTTTTCCGCTTCAAGCAACTGGCCGACAAAAAGCACGATATTTTCGATGAAGACCTGCAGGCGCTGATATCGGAAGTCGGCTTTGAAGCCGAAGACGAACATGTCAAATTGATTTCGCTGAAGGTCTGCTCCGAAACCGGCGAAATCCCTAACGCGACGGTCGCCCTGCGCATCGACAACCAGGAAATCATGGGCAAGGCCAGCGGCAGCGGCGCTGTCGACGCCAGCCTTAAAGCCATCGAAGAGGTCGTGCAATCCGGAGCCACACTGGAGCTTTATTCAGTCAACAACATTACCAACGGCACCGACGCCCAAGGCGAAGTCACGGTACGCATTGAAAAAGCAGGCCGCATCGTCAACGGCCTGGGCGCCGATACCGACATCGTGATTGCTTCGGCGAAAGCCTATGTCAACGCCATCAATAAGCTGCAGACGCCGAACCAGCGCCGGCATCCGCAGAAAGGTGATGTTTAGCCTTTTAGTGAACGGTCATGGATAACGCGCTGCGCTTGCAATATCTGGAGGCGATGGGCATCGATGTCTGGGTTCCCAGAGCCGCGCCTGTGTCCGACGGGGATGAGCGGCTGCTCATTAATAATGCAGCGCCGGAGGCTGCCGCACTAGCGCCGGCTGATCATGAGCCGGCGCAGCCCGGGCCGGATAACTGGGAGTCTCTGCAAGCCGAAGTGGCAGCGTGCCGGAAATGCGCTTTGTGCGAGACGCGCACCCAGACTGTTTTCGGCACCGGCAACAAACAGGCCGACTGGATGGTGATCGGCGAGGCGCCCGGGCAGAGCGAAGATCTGCAAGGCCAGCCATTTGTCGGCAAGGCCGGGCAGCTGCTGACGGAAATGCTGCGGGCGCTGGGACTGGCCCGGGAGGATGTCTTCATCGCCAATATTTTGAAATGCAGGCCGCCCGGCAATCGTGACCCCAAACCGGACGAGATTGACGCCTGCCATGCGTATCTGCAACGGCAGCGTGCGCTTGTCCAGCCCAGGATCATCCTGGCTGTAGGGCGCATTGCCGCGCAAGCCCTGTTAAAAACCGAGGCCCCGCTAGCCAAGCTCAGAGGCAAAGTGCATACTTTAGATGAAACGCCGGTCGTTGTGGTTTATCATCCCGCCTATTTATTACGGTCACTTCCGGACAAGCGCAAAGCCTGGATGGATTTACAGTTGGCGATGAAGACGTACACAGAAGGTTGATTATGCGGGCAATGTTAGACAAGATAAAAAATTGGCTGGTTTATGATGCGGACAGGGAATTCTATGCCAAGGTATTTCCCGACTCCATGAGTAGAAAGGATTTAATGCGTATTAGAAGAATGGCTGTATCCGATCTGCCCAGCGTGGCATCGATCGAAAAAAGAGGCTATCCATTCCCATGGGGCGAAGACATTTTCAAGGATTGCCTGAAAGCGCGCTACGACTGTTGGGTTTGCGAAGAGCAGGATAAAGTGCTGGGGTATTGTATCGCTTCTATCGCCGTCGGTGAGGCGCATGTTCTGAACCTCTGCGTAGACCCTGCCGAGCAAGGCCAAGGCAT
>CAYPJI010000046.1:0-7504 GCA_964411045.1 uncultured Methylobacter sp.
GCTCTCATGGCGTGATGAAGAGCCGGAATTTTAATTTTTGTCGTGTACAGAGAAATAAATTAACTCGCAGGTAGAGTTAACCCCAGAGAGATCCAGAGTTTCAGAGGAAATTTTTCTTCGGAGCCGGATCCTCTAAAACAACGCTGCCGATAGTGCCTTCTCATTTACGGATAGTGACCGAAGCCACAACTGATATCGACTTAGGATGGGAAATAATTTCCCTGGCTTTTGAAAAATAACATTCGCCCCTACATAAATGCTGATTTTATCGCTAAACAGGAAAGTTATTTTTAGCTAAATCCTTAAATCAATCCGTCGTTTTAAGCTTATATTTGCGCACCCGGTAGCGCAGTGTTTCCCGGGTAGTGCCCAATGCCCGCGTAGCAGCGGCCAGATTATTGTCGGCCCGTTCCAAGGCAGTCTTGATAATGAAGCGATCCATGTCTTCCAGCGCCATGCTGCCGTCCAATGGTAAACAAATCCTGTCTTTCGATCCGGAAGCCGTGTCTTCCGAAACCGCGCTTTCCTGGCCGGGCAATTGCAGCCACTGGACCGGAAAAATCGGGCCGTCTGCAAACAGCACGCAGCGTTCGATGACGTTGCGCAGTTCACGGACATTGCCGGGCCAGTAATGGGCGCGCAATTTATCCCAGACCTGCACGGGAATCTCTTTGACATGGCGCCCGGCCTTGGCGTTGTATTCGGCGACGAACAGCGGCACCAGCTCATCCAGATCCTCCCTGGCTTCGCGCAAAGGAGGCAGCATCACGCGGAATACGTTCAGGCGGTGGTAAAGATCGCTGCGGAAATTACCGTCCCGTATCATCTGTTCGAGATCCTGGTTGCTGGCCGCGATAATCTGGACATCGACTGTGATTTCTTTCTCGCCGCCCAAGCGCCGCACTTTATGATCCTCGATTGCTTTCAGCAGCTTGGCCTGTAAATCAAGCGGCATCTCGCCGATTTCATCCATGAACAGTGTACCGCCGTCGGCCTGCTCCAGCAGGCCGCGGTGACGTCCCGAGGCGCCGGTAAAGGCTCCAGGTTCGTGACCGAACAATTCCGATTCCAGCAGCTCGCGCGGCAGAGCGGCGCAATTGACTTCGATCATCGGGTACCGAGCCCTGGCGCCGCCATAATGCAGGATGCGCGCCACCAGCCCTTTGCCGGTGCCTGTTTCGCCGCCTATGATCAGGGCGCTGAAAGGGACTTTAGTCAGACGCGTCAGCAATTCCCGGACATTGCGTGCCTGCCGGCTCGATCCGACATAGGCTTCCGGCGAATAGCGCCGATGCTCCTGCCGAGTCTGATCAATAACCCGGCGCTGTATCGCCGCGCTGCGGGCTGCGCTGTTGACGACCAGATCGAGGCGATCCAGATCGCAGGGTTTTTCCAGAAAATCATAAGCGCCCAAACGCAGAGCCCGAACCGAGTCCGGTACGCTGCCGTAGCCGGTCAGGAACAGCCATTCGGCATAGCCGATGTTTTTTTTCATCTTTTCCATGAAATCCAGGGCATTGCCGTCCGGCAGATTCATATCGGAAAGGATCAGCAAAGGCTCCAGCTCATCCCTAAGCAATAATTCCTCGGCTTCGGCCAGCGAGGCCGCCAGCATGACCTCCCAGCCGGATTGTCGATAGTGGCGTGACAGCTCCGAGCCCAACAGTTTTTCGTCCTCGATAATCAGCAGGGTTTCCATCAGGATTGATCTCCGGCAAGGTGACTATTCGGCAGAACGATAGACACACAGGCGCCATGCGGCTGGTAATTGGTGAGTCTGATGCTGCCGCCCATATCTTTGACAAAGCGTTGAACCATAGCCAGTCCCAGTCCGGTTCCGCGCTGGCGACTGGTACGGAACGGGCGAATGCCATAGTTCAGTATATCTTCTGAAAAGCCGTAACCGTTGTCTATGACATCGATATGGAGCCCTTGCGCATCCTTGCGCGCTTTGATGCTGACCACTCCCGGTTCGCTTTCCAGCGCCTCGGCCGCATTCAGGATCAGGTTCAGCAGCGCCTGGCGCAGCGCGCTTTCGGGCAGCTGCACCGGCAGCGGGCAGGGTGCGTCGATTTCCAGGCGCACAGTTTCGGCAATCTGGTAACGCGTCAACGTGACCAGATCGCGGATCAGCGAGGCCGCATCGAATTCGGTCGCCGGCTCCGGCGAATGCCGGCTCTGGTCCAGCATCTCGTTGAGCAGCCGGGCCAGACGCTTCAGTTCTTCGCTGATCATATCCAGCCTTTCCTGCTGGTCGGTCGCCTGAATTTCGCGGCGGAGATTACTGAACGCGATCTGAATGCCGGCCAGCGGGTTGCGTATTTCATGCGCCAGTTCCGCCGCCACTTCACCAATCGCCGCCGTTCCGCCCGCGCCAGACTCAATTGCTGCTCCAGCAGGGCCTGCGTGGCCAGTTTGACTTCCTGCTGCAGGGACTGGGCATGCAGGCGTTTGACTTCCTCCAGTTCCGCCAGGTGCTTGACCATTTCGTTATAGCTGTTGAACACCGGCAGCAGCAATGGATCAAGGTGGTCGGTCGTGATCGGTGTGTAGTTTTCTTCCGTCAGCCGCTGCAGGAGTTGCTTCAAATCGTTGAGCGGGTGCAGGATGCGGCTGTGCAGAAACAGCACGGCCACGATCAACGTCCAGGCCAGGATGACCAACGCCAGGTAAAGTTCGGTTTCCGTAGTGCGGCTGATGTTTTCCAGCAAATATTCGCGTTGCAGTGACTCGCTCTCGAGCGTATCGCTCATGACCTTGAGCGCTTTGATCAGACGCGTGTTTTTTTCCAGTTGATCCAGTTCGCCTACATCGCTCAGTAGATCTCTGACCGTCTCCAGGCTTTGCCGGGTTTTTTCCGATAAATGACGGCTATCGGTCATTAACGCGTCCATTTCCTCCAGGGTTCTGGATAAGGCTTCGGGCGGTACAACCGGCACTGTTCCGGTCAGATATTCGATCAGCGACTGCTGCAAGCCTACCGATACATTCTGAATGCGATGAGAATAGGTGACATATGATAAAACGGTTTCAAAACGGTGCAGGTTGCGCCAGATCATGCCGCCTAATATGGCCAGCGCCAGCAAAAGCAGCCCCAGAAACGCCAAGCCGCGTAGTTGGACAGGACGATAAAAGAGTGATTTCATTCGGAATAGGGGCCAAGACGCAAGATAGAGGCTGGAAAGCTTTACCTTGCGCCATGTGCATCAATAATTCAAATACAAATTAACCGACAGGATATGACTCATTCTGTCAGGTCCGACGGCCTTGCGGATGTATTGGTTCATATAACCGATCTCCGTTCTTGTGTTTTTATTAAAATTATAACCTACGCCCCCAAACACGCGGTTCTGGTCAAAGCCGTCGTCGGCGCCCCAATCGGTACGGTTGAGATTGGCGAAGTACTCATCGGTAAGCACCAGACTGAAATCGGTCGCGAAGGGCAACGGCGCCGACAGTTTCAACAACTGCCGGAAACGCCAGCCGACATCCTCGCCGTTCTGCACGAAGCGCTGCTCGAAGCGGCTGCGGCTGGTAATCGTGCCGAACGAAAATTTCTCGCTCCACAGTAATTGCTGCCAGATACGATGCTCGTCAACCGGCGTGACCGTGAAAGGTTCCTCAGTAGGAATGAAGGCGTAGCCTAGCCAGACACTGGTATTGTCGCTCAGCGCATAACCAAGGCCCGTACGCAGCATGCCTTGGGAGAAACGTGAAGTATCCTCTCCGAATCGGCCTTGGCCTTCGAGCCAATATTTGAAGCTCTTCAGTTCGGGATTGAGGACGCCCAAGCTGCCCGTGGCCGTGATATTGCCCCAGGTCTGGAAGTCTTCGGCTGTTTTCGCAGCACTCGGGCCAGAAAGCGTCAGGCCAATCAGCAGCGGTAAAATCAGTCTCATGTTTGATGTCTTCATTATTCTTAATTTCATATTTTGTTACAAGGCATAGAGAAGCAGCCCGGTTGTTGCCGCGTTGCATCATGGGGATTATACCGGATTGATTGGAACTCATGCAGGGTACGCATCGCGTACCTTTATTAAGAACGGTGGTTGAAAAGGGTACGCAATGCGTCCCCTACTTTTATCTATGCATCAATCCCAGCAAACCTTTCATCAATGCCAACGGCGTCGGCGGGCAGCCGGGGATCACCATGTCCACTGGTATAACATTGGATACCGCGCCGCAGCTGGCGTAGGAAACGCCGAATTCACCGCCGCAGGCGGCGCAATCGCCGACTGCGATAACCCATTTCGGATCGGGCGTCGCCTCATAAGTGCGCAGCAGCGCAGTCTGCATGTGCCGCGATACCGGGCCGGCCACGAGCAGCACGTCGGCATGCCGGGGCGAGGCGACGAAATGAATGCCGAAGCGTTCTATGTCATAGAAGGGATTGTTGAGCGCATGGATCTCCAGCTCGCAGCCGTTGCAGGAGCCGGCATCGACTTGCCTGATCGCGATACTGCCGGCGAATTTTCGGTCGATATGTCTTTTGATCTCGATGCCGAGCTGTTCGAGCTCATCATCTTTCGGCGCTTTGACCCGTTCGGTGACCACGCCGGTTGCCAGAATTTTTTTAAACAGTCTCAGCATGTGTTTTTCCTACAAATCATGTCCAGAATAGGAGCCGTTCACGGATTTGTTGCAGACCGGAAAATCCGGCACGATGTTGTCCAGCACGAGTTTTTCCAGCGCCGGCCAATTCAGCCAGCTGGGATCGCGCGGATAGAAGCGGGCGACGGTATTGCCGGCGTCAAAACGGACATAAGCGATGATTTCGCCGCGCCAGCCTTCGACGATGCCCAGACCTTCACGGCCTTCCGCGGGTGTTTGCCAGGCGCTACGCAGTTCGCCCGGCGCCAGCAGATCGATGAATTGCCCTATCAGTTTAAGGGCAACGCTGATCTCCTTGTATCTGACCCAGAAGCGAGAGGCGATATCGCTCTGTGTTTCCACCGGCACCTTGACAGTCAGCCGGTCATAAGGCGCGTAAGGTGCGTCGCGGCGCACATCGAAATCCTGTCCGCTGGCCCGGGCGACAAAACCCAATGTGCCGAGAGCGGCGGCGATGTCTTCGGGCAGGTAGCCGGCCGTGTAGAGTCTGTCTTCCAGGGATGAATTCAGGTCCAGGGCCGGCAGGATTTCTCTGAATTCGACTTTCAGGTGCGCTATCTCCCGTTTGATCGCGACGCCGGCCTGTTCGGACAGATCACAAGCCACGCCGCCCGGCACAACACGGTCCATCAACAGGCGGTGGCCGAACAGTTGCGCATTGGTTCGCAGCCACAGTTCCCGCAGACGTGTGAATTGCATTTGGGCAAAGGCGAAGCCGACGTCATTGCAGATCGCGCCCATGTCGCCCAAATGGTTGGCGACCCGCTCGCGTTCGGCCAGAATGCCGCGTATCAAGGCCGCGCGCGGCGGAATTTCAACGCCGGCGGCCTGTTCCATCGCCATGCAGGCCGCCCAGCAATGCCCGACCGTGGTATCGCCCGAAATCCGTCCGGCCAGCCGCGCCAGTTGCTCGGGCGTGCGGCCTTCGGCGATTTTCTCGATGCCTTTGTGCACATAGCCGAGGCGCTCTTCCAGATTCAGGATGGTTTCGCCCACGGCCTGAAAACGGAAATGGCCGGGCTCGATAATGCCGGCATGGACAGGCCCGACCGGAATTTCATAAACGCCCGCGCCGTAAGCCTTGACGAAAGGATAATCCCGATCGGGCGGCGTAACGGCTTCCGGCTCGCCCTGAACAGGAAAGTCCTTGCGCAACGGATAGCTGTTTTTGGGCCAGGCCTTGTGCCGGATCCAGGGGCGGTTGTCGGGATGACCCACGAAATTCAGGCCGAACATATCCTGCGTATGGCGTTCACTGCGGCTGGCAGCCGGATAAACTGTAGCCTGCGAAGGCAGTTCCGGTTTCGGGTTATGCACTCGGGTCCGGAGCAGGACATAGCGGCCCTGCTTCTCGAAACAGGCATTGATAAGGAACCATTCCAGATCCTGCTCCGCCCAGCCGGCTGCCCAGCGCAGATTGTGCTGAACGGCCAGTTCCGCAAACCGCTGCCAGTCGCTGCCGACAATCTGCCACAGGCTCAACGGGCCGATGGCGAGCTGTTCAATTGAGATGCCGGCTTTGTTGGCCTGCTTTAAGAAATCGGTCTTCCAGCTGGAATTTGAATGATTCATAATGGCGCACTCCCTGAGATCAATACCGTCGCCTGTGAAAACCAGTCAGCCAGGAAGCTCGGAATAGCCAGACCCAGCCAGAGCACCAAGCCCAAATGGATCATGACCGGCCACAGGTTGGCTTTTATCGGTTGCTGGCCTTCGGGCTTGTCGCCGTAGACGATCGGCTGGATATGCCGGAACAGGCCCGCGAAGGCGATGCCGATGCCTAGCAACAACAACGGCGCCAGCCACGGATAGCTGTGCATCGTGGCCAGCAGCACCAGAAATTCGCTGGTGAAGACGCCGAAAGGCGGGAAGCCGGCGATCGAAACCGTGCCGATCAGCAGGCCCCAGCCGACTTCCGGCTGGGTTTTAATCAGGCCGCGTATTTTCTCCATGCTTTGCGTGCCGGCGAGCTGGGAGGCATGGCCGACCGTCACGAAAATCGCCGACTTGGTCAGGGAATGCACGGTCATATGCAGCAAAGCCGCAAAAGTCGCCAATGGGCCGCCGATGCCGAAAGCAAATGTCATCATGCCCATGTGTTCGATCGAGGAATAACTGAACAGCCTCTTGATGTCTTTTTGCCGGTGCAGAAACAAGGCGCCGACCAGGAAAGACAGCAGGCCGAATCCCATCATCAGGAAGCCGGCCATATCGGAATGGCTGGCGCCGTCGACCAGCATTTTGTTGCGCACGACGGCATAGAGCGCATCGTTGAGCAGAAGTCCGGATAAAACCGCCGACATCGGTGTCGGGCCTTCGGAATGGGCGTCGGGCAGCCAGTTATGCAGCGGCACGAGGCCGATCTTGGTGCCGTAGCCGATTAGCAGGAACACGAACGCGATTTTAAGCACTTCGGGATTCAGCTTGTCGGCGTTTTCATAAAGCACCGACCAGAGCAGGGCGTTTTCTTCGCTGCCTATTTGCTCGGCGGCGTAATACAGCAAAATCGTGCCGAACAGCGCCTGCGCGATGCCGACGCCGCAGAGGATGAAATATTTCCAGGCCGCCTCCACCGATTCGGGCGTGCGGTAAAGGCTGACCAGCAATACCGTCGCCAGCGTTGCGCCTTCCATCGCCACCCACAAAATACCCATGTTGTTGGTCATCAGCACCAGATACATCGACAGCATGAAGCCTTGGTACATGGCATGGTAAAGCTTCAGGCGCGCATCGTTGAGCCGGCCTATCTCCTTCTCGTGTTCCATATAAGGCGCGGAAAAAATGGCCGTGGTCAGGCCGACGAAAGCGGTCAGCACGATCAGGTAGACGTTGAACGGGTCGATCAGGAACGCCTTGCCGGACGAGAGGATGGTGCCTTCGCGCAACACATTAA
>CAYPJI010000046.1:7514-11989 GCA_964411045.1 uncultured Methylobacter sp.
CCAGACAGTAGCAACCAGATTGACGGCGTTTAATCGGATATTCCACAGGCCGGAATCGGCCCTGTGCCCCGCCAGTGAAAAAAAGGCCATGCCGAGCAGCGGAATCAAGAGCACCAGATAGGCTGCGATCATTTATCCACCTCGCTCAAACGATTCAACAGATCGACATCGAGCGAATCGATACTGGTGCGGATGTGGAAGAAAAAGATGCCGAACAGCACGGCCGCGATCAGCACATCGAACGCCACGCCCAGTTCGACCACCATCGGCATGCCATGCGTGGCGACAACGGCGGCAAAAAACAAGCCGTTTTCTATCGACATGAAACCGACCACATGAGCGACCGCCTGCCGATGCGAGATCATCAACAGCATGCCCAACAACATCACGGATAAACTGACGGCCAGCGCATTCAGCATGACCAGAGAAGACGTTTGCACGATAGGGTGCAGTATGTAATAGCTGAATACCATCAGGCTGGCGCCGCCCAGCATCACCGCGGAATTATTTTTCAACGCCTCGACATCGCGGTGCATGTCCATTTGCAGCGCTAACCGGCGCAGCATCCACGGGATAAAAAACACCTTAAGGACCAGCGTCAAAGCGGCGGAGATGTACAGGTGGTGGATATTCGCGCTGTAGGCGGCCACAGCCGTAGTCAAGGCCAGCAGCAAACCCTGCACGGCGAACACGAAAATCAGCCGCAATACTCGCCCCTGGCCCAGCATCAGGAAAGACGTGAGCCCAACCAATGCGGCCAGCGATAAAACGGCCTGCGTATAAAAATCCAGTTGTTCGATATTCATTAGCGAGCTCCTTCCAGAATGATATGGCTCAACATGCCCAGCAAGCCCAGCAAGTAAGCAAAGCTGAGGTATTCCTGCACGCGAAACAGGCGCATTTTGGCGAATAGCGTTTCCGATAGCGCCAGCAGAATCGACAGCAAGGCCAATTTGCCCAGGATAGCCAATAAACCGTAACTCAAATCCGCAGGCATCATTGTCTTGGCAATGCCCCAGGGAAAAAAGATGTTGGCGATCAGTACGCCGTACAGCATTAGTTTCAACTGGCTGGCCCATTCGATCAGCGCCAGATGGCGGCCGCTGTATTCCAGAATCATGGCTTCATGGATCATGGTCAGTTCCAGGTGCGTCGCCGGATTATCGACCGGGATGCGCCCGGTTTCGGCAATCGCGACCAGCATCAGCGACAGCAACGCGAAGATGAATGAAGGGCGCAAGACCAGTCCTTCATTGAGCACATGATCGATAGCGAACGATAGATTAGTCGTGGATGCGGACATGGTCAGCGCAAAAATACTCATCAGCATGGCCGGCTCCGCCATCGATGATATCGTCATTTCGCGTGATGAGCCCATGCCGCCGAAGGCTGTGCCGATGTCCAGGCCGGCCAATGCCAGAAAAAAACGGGCAAAGGAAAAAAAACCGATCAGCACGATGACATCGGCGTTGGCCGAGGTGGGCAGATCGACGGCGATCAGCGGCACAATGCTGGCAGCCAGCACCATGGCCGAGAATATGATGTACGGCGAGGTCGTGAAGATCCATGAGGCCTGATCCGAGACCACCGGCTGCTTGCGCGTCAGCTTGAGCAAGTCCCGGTAAGGCTGGAGCAAGGACGGCGCCTTGCGGTTTTGCAAGCGGCATTTGCACTTTTTGATCCAGCCAGCCAGCAGGGGCGCCAGCGCAACAAACAAAATGGTTTGTAAAATTGCCAATAACCAATTCATTAACTGATGATCCATAACATAATGATTAAGGTAACGAACGAATAGCCCAGATAAGTCCTGATATTGCCGGTCTGAATGCGCCCGACCAGCCTGGCCGTCCTGTTGACGGCGCGCTCAATCGGCTGATACAGATGCGGCCAGCTGTGATCGTGAATTTGCAGGGAATAATGGATCGCCGCGACGTCCTGATTCATGGCGCCCTGGCGGTCTTTCCTGATCTGTTCATCGATAATCCAGACTTTGGCGAAAATACGCCTGAACGGCATCGTGAAGGCGCTGGAGCTGTACTGCATGCGCGGCGTCAGGCCGCCAAAGCCGCAGTCCCAGGTTTCAGCCCGGCGCATGACCGTCGCAGGGCTGCGGCGCAGATAGCGGAAACAGATTCCGGCTGCGATCAGGGCTCCGACCAGGACCAAAGGCGCCGAATAGGACGCTTGATCAGCGGAAACGGGCGCCAGATGCAGCCAGCTCAGTTTGGCGCTTTCCGGCAAAGACGCCCCCAGCACTTGCTTTGAAATGTTATTGATCAAGCCGATCATCAGGCCTGGAAAAACGCCGAACAGAAAGCACAGGCTGGCCAGCAGGGCTGGCCCTATCAACATGCCTTTATCGGTAATTTCCTGAGCTTTGTCGGAATGCCGCGAGCGGGGCAATCCCAGAAACAGGATGCCGAAGACATTGACGAAGCAGGCCGCCGCCAAGGCTGCGGTTAGCGCCAAAGCGGCGGCCGCGACCGGAATCAGGCTGCGCAAAACGCCATTGTCGATGACATCGACCTGCAGCGCCGTCTGGAAAGCCAGCCATTCCGATACGAAGCCGTTAAACAGCGGCAACGACGAAATGCTCATGCAGCCGACCAGAAACAGCATGCCGGTTTTCGGCATGCGTTTGATCAGGCCGCCCATCAGGTCGATATTCAATTCATGCGTTTGATGATGAATAATGCCCGCGCCCAGGAACAGCAAATTCTTGAACAAGGCATGGTTGAAAGCGTGAAACAGCGCCGCCAGAAAGCCCAGCGCCGCCAGTTGCGGTTGGTTCTGCGCCATGAAAATCATCGATAGGCCCAGCACCATGAAGATGATGCCGATATTCTCTACCGAACTGTAGGCCAGCAGACGCTTCAGATTGGTTTGCATCATGGCGTACAGAATGCCCCCGAGGGCCGAAACCGTGCCTACTATCATCAGCACCAGTCCCCATTGCCAGTGCATCTCGCCGATCAGGTCAAAACAGAACCGGATCAGGCCGTACAAGGCCACTTTCAGCATCACGCCGCTCATCAGGGCCGAAATATGCGACGGCGCCACCGGATGCGCTTCCGGCAGCCAGACGTGCACGGGCACGAGCCCCGCTTTCATGCCAAAACCCAACAGCGCCAGCACAAACGCGATGCTGGCCCAGGTGCTCGATAACCGGGCCTCGCGCAAGGCATCGAAGGTGAAGTCGTCGGCAAAGCTGGCCAGCACGCCGAAACCCAGAATAATGGCCAGCGCCCCAATTTCCGCCATCAGCAGATAAAGGAAAGCCGCGCGCCGGTTGGCCGGATTGTCATGCTGAAACGCCACCAGAAAGTAGCTGGCGACCGACATCAGTTCCCAGGCGATCATGAAAAAGAAGGCATCGTCGGCCAATAGCACCAGCAGCATGCCGGCGATAAAAAGGCCGCTGAACAAACTCAGGACGGCAAACGGATGTTTGCTTTCTTCGAAGGCCGAGACATAGCCGGGGCCGTAAAGGCTGACGGCACTGACGGCAATGCCGATGATTAAAAAGAAGAAGCCCGAGAGATTGTCGAAACGGACCTGCCAGGGCAGCCAGGGCAGGCCGAGTCCGATCTTGTCGGTAAATACTTCACTGCTGATCAGCGCGCCCAAACCGGCCAGTACGGCAAAAAGTCCCGATAGCCCCAGCAAGCCGAATACAGCCTGCCGCACCAGAATCGGAATACGCGGATCTTCCGGATCGTTAATCCCCCAGCGCCGGCTAAACGCCGGGAGATTGATAGTGCGGCGCTGATGGATCAGCAGCGCCGGCAGGCAGGAGGCGAAGCTAAACAGGATGGAGCAGTAAGCCAGTACAAGAATCATTCAATTCTCCGTAAAGCGATTCAGGGCAGGGCGATCGGTTGATCGCCCATTCTTTGGTGCTAAAAGGCTAAGATTTAGCTTTTCCTTTCGTCGGCCGTCATTAATCGCGCGGCCAGCGCGTGATCCGAGAACTTTTCCGAAGCCCTGCCAATTTGCCGGCAATGGCCGCCGTGCGCTTCGTAGTTGTGCATGTAGTCATGAATGAATTCCATGACGGTATGATCGATCAGATAGCCGTCCGATAGATCAAAGACAACGTTTTTGCCCGGTTCCAGCGTAGCCAGCGCTTTTTTCATCGGCAGGAAGTTGGAAAAGATCGCCGAACCCGTCAGTTTGACTACCACGGTCGCGCTATTGGGGCGTTCGATGGCAAAATGAATTTTAAACAGGTTCTTGAGCCAGACCCCGCGCAAAACATGAATGGTCAGTTTGACCAAAATACCGATGGCAACGCCGATCAATAAATCGGTCGCCAAGACTCCAATTATTGTGACCATAAAAATAAAGAACTGTTCTTTTCCGATGCCCATGACTTTGGCGAATTCCTTGGGTGAGGCCAGGCGAAAACCGGTGTAAACCAGCAAAGCCGCCAAGGCCGCTAAGGGAATGCTGTGGATCAGGCGCGGGAAAAGCAC
>CAYPJI010000047.1:0-6082 GCA_964411045.1 uncultured Methylobacter sp.
CCATTCGTCATGACTGGCGACTGGATGAAGTTCAAGCGCTTTATGCGTTACCGTTTAATGATCTGATTTTTAAAGCGCAAACGATTCATAGAGAGAACTTCGATCCGAATGAGATTCAGGTGAGCAGTCTGTTGAGCATTAAAACCGGTTCATGCTCGGAAGATTGCGGTTATTGCCCGCAAAGCGCGCGCTATGATTCGGATTTGACGCCCGAAGCGCTAATGCCGGTTGATGCTGTTTTGAAAGCCGCTCAAAAAGCCAGAGAGCAGGGTGCGTCCCGGTTCTGCATGGGCGCGGCCTGGCGCCAGCCGAAAGACAGAGACATCGAGCGCGTGGTCGAAATGGTGCAGGGCGTCAAGGCGCTGGGCATGGAGACCTGCGTCACGTTAGGTATGTTGACCGATACGCAGACAGCGAGGCTGAAGGAAGGCGGACTCGATTATTACAATCACAATCTGGATACGTCGGAGGATTATTATTCCGAGGTTATCACGACGCGCACATATCAGGATCGGCTCGATACGTTGGCGCGCGTCAGAGACGCCGGCATTAACGTCTGTTGCGGCGGCATCGTCGGCATGGGCGAAAGCGATGTCGACCGCTCAAAGCTGTTGATAGAGCTGGCCAATCTGCCCAAACATCCTGAAAGCGTACCGGTTAATATGCTGGTGCAGGTCGAAGGAACGCCGCTGATGGGTACCGAAGCGCTGGACCCGCTTATTTTCATCAGAACCATCGCCGCGGCCCGCGTCATGATGCCTAAGTCGCGCGTGCGTCTGTCGGCAGGCCGCAACAATATGAGTGATGAAATGCAGGCTTTGTGTTTTCTGGCCGGCGCCAACTCGATCTTTTACGGCGACAAATTATTGACGACCGACAACCCGATGACCAACCATGATCGCCGGTTATTCGAGCGATTGGGTCTGCATTCAGGCGGTTCCAGCTACGCGAATGACTGATGCATTCTCGGCTTTGGCCGGCAATCTCGAGGCCATTGCCGGGCAGGGATTATACCGTTCGCGGCGTGTTACAGAGTCGCCTCAAGGTATTCATCTGCAGATCGACGGCCGGAAAGTACTGAACTTTTGCAGTAACGATTATCTGGGGCTGGCCAATCATCCAGCCGTTGTGCGGGCGTTTAGGGCAGGGGCCGATCGTTACGGGGTTGGCAGCGGGTCGGCGCATCTGATTTGCGGGCACAGCGCCGCGCATCATGCGCTGGAGGAAGAGCTGGCAGCCTTTACCGGTCGGGACAGGGCTTTATTGTTTTCGACCGGTTACATGGCGAACATGGGCGTTATTTCAGCCTTGGCCGGACGAGGCGATACGGTATTCGAAGACCGTTTGAACCATGCTTCCTTGCTGGACGGCGGTCTGCTGTCCGGTGCCAGGTTCAATCGTTATGCCCATGGCGACGTCAGCCATTTGAATGCCAATATCGAAACAGCGCAAGGGCGCAAGTTGATCGTGACAGATGGCGTCTTCAGCATGGACGGCGATTTTGCGCCGTTGCAGTCATTGTCGGAAGCGGCAAAAAAACATGATGCCTGGTTGATGGTCGACGATGCGCATGGCTTGGGCGTGATTGGCGAGCAGGGCCGTGGCATCGTTGACTACTACGGTCTCGGCCAGGACGATGTGCCGATACTGATCGGTACATTGGGCAAGGCTTTCGGCACGTTCGGCGCCTTCGTGGCAGGCTCCGATGTATTGATCGAAACGCTGATCCAAAAAGCCCGGACTTATATTTATACGACGGCATTGCCGGCGGCCGTGGCCGAAGCGACACGGGCCAGCTTAAAAATAGTCATGACCGAAAGCTGGCGCCGGGACAAGCTCAAAATGTTGTCCGAGCGTTTCAGGCAAGGCGGACAGCAGCTCGGCCTGCAGTTGATGCCGTCTTCCTCGGCCATTCAGCCGGTCTTAATAGGCGACAGTCAGCGGGCTGTTGACATCAGCAATGCCTTGATGAACGAAGGGTTGCTGGTCAGCGCGATACGCCCGCCTACCGTGCCGCAGGGCAGCGCCAGATTGCGTGTGACTTTCTCGGCGCAACATGAAGAGCAACACGTCGACCGGTTGCTTGCCGCACTGGATAACTTGCATCCATGACAAAACTCCATAGTGAAACATTCGGCCGGGGCGCGCCGGTTGTGCTTGTGCACGGCTGGGCCATGCACTCCGGCGTCTGGCGTGATTTTGCCAGGGCGCTGGCACGGCATTACCGAGTCACTTGCATCGATTTGCCGGGACATGGACGCAGCGAAAAAATCAGTCCGTTTACACTGGAGCAGATTAGCGTTGCATTGGTCAATTCGCTGCCCGAACAACCATGCAGTTGGCTGGGCTGGTCCTTGGGCGCGACGGTCGTGCTCGATATCGCCGGGCGCTTTCCCGAACGCGTTAACTCGCTGGTGTTGCTGGCCGGTAATCCGCTGTTTATGCAAGCAGAAGCCTGGCCTGGCATGGAAGCACGTTTGCTGGATGCGTTTGCCGACGGCTTGAATGATAATTGTCAGGCGACCTTATTACGTTTTCTGGCTCTGCAGGTGAATGGTCTGGCAGATTACAAGATTATATTGAAAGAGCTGAAAGAGTCCGTGTTCGGCTGTGATATGCCGGACTCGCAGGTCTTGCAGTGCGGTCTGGCTATTTTGAAACAGTCAGACCTCAGGCCAGTCCTGTCCAGGTTGAAATGCCCTGTATCGGCCATATTGGGCGGCAAAGATATGCTGATTCCTGTCGCAATCGGGCGGCAGTTATCACAGCTTAATGCCGGTTGCGAAGTCAATATTATTGAGCAGGCCGGGCACGTGCCGTTTTTATCGCACCAGCAAGAGGTTCTGGCTGTTGTTTCCCGTTTTCTTGGTCAAGCATGAGTGCTGTTTCATGTTAGATAAAAGCAAAGTCAAGCGTTCTTTTTCTGCAGCCTGTGCATCTTATGATGCTGTCGCTGAATTGCAGCGCACGGTAGGCAAAGACCTGCTGACCCGTATCGAAACAGACAGTTTGACCGGTACGGTACTGGATATCGGTTGCGGTACCGGATTTTTAACCGCGGAATTATTGGTCCGACCGGGCAGCAAGTACATGCTGGCGCTGGATATTGCATTGCCTATGCTGCAAACCACTCGCAGAAAGCTGGCTGGGGCAAACAATGTCATGTATTTGTGCGCCGATGCGGAATCATTGCCGGTTGCCAGTCATATTGCCGATCACGTGTTCTCGAATCTGGCTTTGCAATGGTGCGAGAATCTGGAGGGGGTTTTCACCGATATCAAGCGTACGCTAAAGCCTGGGTGCCAGTTGGTCTGTTCGACATTTGGTCCGCATACCCTGCAGGAATTGAAAAGCGCATGGGCGGCGGTCGACGGCTATAGTCACGTTAACGAGTTTTATAGTCAGGAGCAGATCGGTTGTTTTCTTGAGAGAGCCGGCTTTCGTCAAATAAAGATTGAAAGCAAGATGCATAGGCCGGTTTATGACTCCGTTTTGGCGTTGATGAAGGAGTTGAAGCATATCGGGGCGCACAACATGACAGTTGGGCGCAACAGGGGCATCACCACCAAAGCACAGATGCAGGGCATGATTGCGGCCTATGAAGCCTATAGATCCCAAGGCCTAATCCCGGCGACTTTCGAAGTTATCATGATTACAGCGCAGGCGTGACAGCATGAAGCAGGGTTATTTCATTACCGGTACTGATACCAACGTTGGAAAAACCTGGGCTACGATTGCACTGATGCGTTATTTCAAGAGGCTGGGCAAATCCGTCGTTGGCATGAAGCCGATAGCTTCCGGATGCCTGAAACAAAACGGCGTCTTACGAAATGAAGATGCATTGCTGATTCAGGAAAATGCCTCATTACCTGTTGAATATGAACTGATTAACCCTTATGCCTATGAGGCGCCCGTCTCGCCTCATATTGCCGGAGCCGATAATCCGGTGGCGCTGCATAAAATTGTTGCCAACTTTGATACTTTGAAAAAAAAGGCTGACATTCTGCTGGTTGAGGGGGCTGGCGGCTGGATGTCGCCGATCAATGCTACTGAAGATATTGCCGACCTTGCAAAAGCGCTGGCCCTGCCGGTCATTATTGTTGTGGCGATCAGGTTGGGCTGCATCAATCATGCAAGATTAACTTGCCAAGCCATTCGCTCTTCGGGTGTGCCTTGCGCAGGCTGGATTGCAATGTGCACAGAGCCTGGCTTGTTGAGCCAGGGTGAAAATATTCAAACTATAGCTACCTCCTTGGATTCGCCTTTGCTGGGCGTATTGCCGTACTGTGCTCAAGCTGACTTTGATGCATTCTCATTAAATCTCTCGATTGATCTAAGTAAAAATTGATTTAGGTCAATATTTGAAAGAGAGTAAAAACTATAATTTTTGTGCGGTTATTAATTACTATAACAATTTTGAGGAGTACATTTATGGCTTTAATCACTTGGACAGCTGAACAATTCGGCACTAATGTAGGGTTCGCTGATGAAGAGCATCAAGTTCTGTTTGATAAATTGAATAAATTATATGATTTGGCAACCAGTGGCGCAGATCGTTCCGCTGTTGGTGCCCAGCTGGATGATTTGATCTCTTATGTCGTCGGGCATTTTGCTCATGAAGAAAGAGAAATGCTGGCGAAAGACTACAATAATTACACTGCCCACAAGTCCGAGCATGAAGCTTTAATCGGCATTTGCGCCGGATTGCAAACAAAATTTCATGCCGGCGAAGCTGAAGTTACCGAAGAAGTCGGTCAAATGGTGAAAGGCTGGCTGGATCATCACATTCCTGCATTTGATAAGGCTTATGCCGATGCATTGAATGGCTGAGGAATAGTAATTCAATAAGTCTAAAAAGGCTTGTGAAGCGATGTTTCACAAGCCTTTTTTATATCACAAAGCAAAAACTCAATCGGCACGTTTTGTGCTAAGAGCATATCATCATGCATATGTTCTTCAAATTATACAGAGTTCAATCAAATTTAATTATATTTTTAGTTTTTAGTCCCTTGTATCTGTTTTTTTGGGTAAAAACAGCTAAAATTCATGTAGAAAATCTTTCGCATGAATTTTGAGAGTTAATGCATGATTATTTGCCAGAAATTGATTACTTGCGGTGAGGGACAAAATGACACTCATGGATTCTCCGAGTGGAATAATATTTTTTCGCCATCAGATTCGGATGCTTTTAGTTTTGTCGATAACGGATTACCTGATCAGGTCTTAAGAAATCTTGTTTTTCGCATTTCCAGAAAGCCCAGGCAATTAATTACTCATATTCAGCGTATCTATTATTGTTACCACGCAAATTTATCGGAACAGCTTTTTGCCGCGCTCGTTGATTTTCTGGTTATTTTGGAACGGCGCGGCGCGGACATCAGTCGGCGCATGATAATCGGGACAAGCTCCAAATTATCTCGGGAGCAGTATAAGTCGCTAAGGGCATTTATGATGCACGAAATGGATATTGCACTGTTAGAAGGAAATCAATATTCCATTTTCACAAAAGGGCTGCTCGGCACTCAAAACCTAGTGCAGCAGGTCATCTCTTCAGATGAACAAGCCTATGATCCGTTGGATTTGGCGCGTGATTATATTGAGTACAGTCAGCTATCCGAGGCAAAAGATGTGCTGGAAAACGCTATCATAAACGAACCGCACAGGCTGGAGTTACATCAGAGCTTGTTAGAACTTTATAAATCAACACAGGATATTTCAGGATTGAAAAAAATGGTTGAATTTTTCACCAGCTTGAATATACCTAAACCTGATGGTTGGGATGAATTAATGACGCTTTTTATGAGCGGTAGCAATGAACGATAAACGCAAAAGCTCTTTAAAAGTTGCGCTCCACGGTATGGATGGGCGCACTTATAAAACAATGGTGATGTATCTTCAAGGACCTTGCAAAGGAGCGGCGGCTGTCGTTGAAGATTTGGATGCTGAAGTTGATATAATTGATGCCGATTCCATCAATGCCAAGGCATTGCTTGAACAGAAATTGGCTGAGAGCTCTAGCAGGCCCATTATTGTATTGTCTTTGCAGGAATTGAAGCTGGATAATGTATTGCATATAAGAAAA
>CAYPJI010000047.1:6092-11766 GCA_964411045.1 uncultured Methylobacter sp.
CGAGAAAGAATTGAGCCGGTACCTTACAAAGAAGAAAACCGGTAAAGACGGTCGAGATGCTAGACGTCTTGAGCAAAGCCGAAGCTTTGTTGGCTGTGAAGCAGAAATCGAATGAAAATGTTCAGGCTAGCAAGAAGCTGTTTGTAAATACGGATGAGCGCCAAAAGACGTCCAAACATCAAACGGCGATGCATCTTGATGAAGGGAATTTCAATGCGTTTATAGGCTCCATTTCTGGTCTGGATGTAAATGATCCCAAGCAGTTTCCCAGTGCTTCTTATAATCCTAAAGAATATTTTCAGGGCTATTTTCAGTCCGCTTGCCTTATAGCGCAGACAAAAAAGCAGGTATTACATCTCAACTCTGGTTGGAAGTCGCTGATTATCTTCCCTCATAATCATGAAATCTGGTTCGATGCGGATGACAAACAGCTGAGGTCGTTTGCCGGCTTACCAATAAAAAGCCTGTCAGGTGCAGGTATGTCGCTTACTCCGGCCAGCGCACATGCCTTATCTGCCAACAGAGAGTTGGATAAATTCCACAATGTGGACGCCTTTTTATGGAAACTGGCCGTATGGTCATCCAGAGGCCGCTATCCAGTTGCCCTGGATATTGATAGGCCGGTTTTTTTAAAACACTGGCCGAACTTTACGCGTCTCATTGTTACGCCCCATGCATTAAGGATTTCGGCATTGCTTATAGCGGGGCCGAGAACCTTACCTGATATTGCTGAAACTTTAAAAATTAAACCTCAATATGTATTTGTTTTTATCAGCGCAGCGCATGCACTTGGCTTGGTTAAACAAGCCAAACGACAATCCGATGAAATCATCCAGCCACCAGCTATCAAGAAAAATACTGAGCGGCAGGGATTATTAACTCGAATTCTCAGCAAATTACGCGGAAACAAATCATAAAGTTAGGAACAATATGAGCCAATACAAAATCATCTTTACCGGTCCTGTTGGCGCTGGTAAAACAACAGCTATTGAATCAATAAGCGATGTGCCGCCGGTTAAAACGGACGCGGCTGCCAGCGATATGACAAAGAACAAAAAAGCATCAACCACTGTCGCCATGGATTACGGCGTCATGAATCTTGCCGGCGGCGAGAAGATTCACCTTTATGGTACCCCGGGGCAGGAACGCTTTGACTTTATGTGGGATATTCTTACTACAGGCGGCATAGGACTGATTTTGTTGCTTGATAATACCAGAGCGGATCCTTTTCAGGATATGAAGTTTTTCTTGGATTCGTTTCAGTCGTTTATAGCAAAAACGAATGTAGCCATCGGTGTAACGCAGATGGATCTGAGCGATAAGCCTGCCATCAATGATTATCATGTCCAACTGCAAGGAATGGGGCTCAATCCGCCGGTGTTCTCTGTGGATGCTCGCGTTAAAAATGATGTGTCTATTTTAGTGCAGTCTCTATTGTACTCCTTGGATCCTGAACTCGAGGAGTAACGCATGAGCAACTATGTCTTGACGGAAGGATTGCATTTGTATCCGACTCCAGCTGGTGCTTATTATGCAGCTTGTTCTGTCAATAAGGATAAAACCCGGCAGTTCTTGAGAGCCTTGTTATTACAGGAGAAAACCCCAGCGCTTAACTTAGTCAATTTGCGGAAATTAATGGACCAGCATGAAGAAGCAAAATGCCTGGAACTGTTGCATCATTGCCAAAAATTAGGCTGGGTTCAAGGAATTGATACTGCACTGCATTATCCGCAGGATGCACTTGAAGATATTCTGCCTGATCTATTAAGTAAAATTTCGGAAAATGGCAAGGTGCTCCTGGCGGACAGTCAAGGTTTCTATCTGTCCAGCCATGGATTTCCGCATGAAGTTGCTGAAGAGCTATCGGCATTAAGCGCGGAAATTGCTACCATTCACGAGCGGCGGTCAGGTTTATTGATGAACAATATGGGGCTGGCCAGCAACGCATGGGCGGTCATTGATGCGTACGGTAATAGTCAGCTTGGATTTTGGCCTTTATTTATTGGTAATAATCGTTTTGTTATTGCTATTTCAGGTATTCCCCATTTTAACCATCCAGAATTCGTTTCTCTGGTTTGGGCATTGAGCATGCGTTATGCCACTAAATAACGCTTAATAATTTATCAATCAATTATCAAAGATAAGAGACAAAAATATGCGCGCAGATATGCTAGCTTCAATACTAACAGAACTTAATGGCACTTCAGCAGATATTGAGGCATCGGGAGTAATATCGACGGACGGTTTAATGATGGCTTCTGTATTGCCTGCCGGACTGGATGAAGATCGGGTAGGTGCTATGAGCGCCGCAATGCTGTCATTGGGTGATCGTACTGCTCAGGAATTGGCAAGGGGATCACTAGAACAGGTTTTAATAAAAGGCGCCAAAGGCTATGTCCTGATGGTTTATGCCGGAAATGAATCGGTGTTAACCGTTTTAGCAAAACCTAATGCCAAGTTAGGCTTGATTTTCCTGGACGTAAAACGGGCTGCGAGCAGTATTTCTGAATTGCTGTAGGGGCTTTATGTAGCACAGAATTAACTGGTTTTAAATATCCTACAGTTATTTGTTTAAATAACTATAGGGTTTATATGATAAAAGCGAATAACTATTGAAATAGTGCCAATAATATTATTGAGGTAATAAGTTCAATATATTCAATGCCAGGAAAAATAAATGTCATTAAATTTCAACGAATTAATCGAATATGCCAAGGTATTTTCCGGTTTGACGCCTGAGCTTGAGGCATGCCTGAAAGATATCGCTCCGGAAATCACACCACAACTGCAAGCTGTCACCGATTCCTTTTATGACCAGCTAGCTACCATACCTGAGACCGCTAAATATTTAGAAGGTCGCGCGGCAACTTTAAAAATAGCCCATTTAAGATGGATGACGGGGTTGTTTTCCAGTAATATCGATGCTGATTTTGCGCGAAGCATGTATCAGGTAGGCGATATTCATGTCAAAGTCAATTTGCCTGTTGAATTTATGGCGGGTGCTATGACCTTGATCAATAATGAACTCACTCGCATAGTTATCGAGACATTCGGACATAATAGTGAAAAATGCGCGAAAGCGCTGCAAGCGATCGCTTCGGTTACGGGGCTTGCGCTAATGATAATGCAACAGTCCTATCAAGAATCCACACTTGCCGAAGAACTGGAGAAGTTTCTCACTATCTCTGGCATGAGCAGAACGCTATTTGCCAATCTTGCCAAGGCGTATAAATAATCAAAAATTAACTCCCAGTATCCATACTCAACCATTTCTGAAAATGGTTGAGTATGGATACCCTTGATTCTGCTGTGAAACAGCAGCGTTCTTGACCTAGATCACAAGAAATAGTAACGACTCAATTATTCTATGCGTCTACATTGAATTATTTGCCCCATAAAGTTAAGGCTCAGTTTATCGGGACGCTACCAGAATGGAGATATGCAATGCTTTATGATATGAAGCCTGAGGATATAATCGGTAATTATCAGGAGGTTACTCTGAATTTATATGGCGGTATAAAGCGTAAGGTTTTATATACCCAAATTGAGACACCCTATCCTGACGGCAAACTGATCGTTTCAACGACAGATCCGGACGGCATTATTACTCATGTAAATCAAGCTTTTATTGAAATGTCCGGTTATACCGAAGATGAGCTGATCGGTGCGCCTCATTCGATTCTGAGACATCCGGATATGCCCTCGGTAGCGTTCAAGGATTTGTGGGATACTGTGCAGCAAGGCAATAAATGGCAGGGATTTGTTAAGAACTTGCGTAAGGACGGTGGTTATTACTGGGTTAAGGCTACCGTTATTCCCAATGTAAGGAAGGGCAAGGTCGTTGGTTATACCTCTGTGCGCCGTAAGCCTTCCCGAACTAAAGTGGAAGAGTGCATCAAGCTTTATCCGACCTTGTTTTAACTTATACGGAGCCTAATCATGCCGAACATGTTCACAGTCAGCCCAGATTTCCCCCCTGACCATATTTCCGGCTGGTATATCTTTAATACCTGGCTTCAAAAACAGAGCGGAGAGGCCATTCATTTGGAAATGTATGACAACTTTCCCAAGCAGAGAGAAGCTATTAGCCAGGATAAAATTGATTTGATTTATGCTAATCCATTTGATGCCGCCATGCTGGTACGCGAAAAAGGCTTCTTACCTTTGGTAAGGCCGGCCGGTAAGTCTGATGAGGCCATTATTGCCATTAATGCCCAAAATGCTGTGGATGATGTCGCTCATTTGTCGCCGGATATTCGAGTTGCCGTTACTGAAGATCCTGATGTTCATTTGATGGGCATGATAATGTTGGAAGCAGGGGATTTGGATGAAAGCAATGTAGAGACAATGGTTTGTGATTCGTATGTTCTGATTGCAAAACAGTTGTTGCGCGGGAACGCCGATGTCGGCATTTTCTTGGCTGAAGCTTACGATAATTTATCAAATATCATTAAAAGTCAGCTAAAAGTGCTGGTCCGCAGCCAGATTAGTGTTGTTCATCATTCACTGATGATCGGGCCGAAATTGGCCGAAAAAAGAGCTGTCTTACAAAAACTGCTGGTCGACATGAATAATGATGAGAAAGGGCGAGGCGTTCTGGAAAGTCTGGGTTTTGACGCCTGGATGCCTGTCGATGATGAGGAAATGGAATTCATGATTGATCTGATGGATACTTTAAATACATAAGGTGAAACCATCTTCTAGTAAAAGCTTGTAAAAGTCTGCTTCAGCCGGTAAAGTTCGAGGCTGTCAGTTTAAATCACTGTCATCATTTCGCTTTCGCGCGCTTGGCACAAGGGGGGCCTTGGCGTCGAAATGAGTCAATTCTGCTTATTCTTAAGGTTATTTCATGTGTATTTCTTCTGCCGTGCTTGAAAGAGTGGTCCGTGAAGCCGGATCTGTCGCTTTGAATTATTTTAGAAATCTGAAGCATCTGGAAGTTAGCAAGAAAAGCCCGCGCGATTTTGTGACCGAGGCAGATATCGCTGTGGAAGCTTTTTTAAAAGAAGCGCTATCTAGAGAGTATCCGCAATTCGGTTTCTGGGGAGAGGAAAGCGGAGAGACTGAAAATCAATCCTCCCGCTGGATTGTCGACCCGATCGATGGTACGCATTCTTTTTCCCGAGGCCAATATTTTTGGGCACTGAGTGTGGCGCTGGAAATTGACCAGGAATTGGTGGCGGGTGTGGTCTATGCGCCTGCGCTTGATGATTATTATTACGCTGAGAAAGGTAAAGGCGCATGGAAAAATGGCAAGCCTATCACCGTTTCATCTCAGGCTGAACTTGCTACGGCGATGGTGTCAACGGGATTTGCCTGTGTGCGCAATTATCTGGAACACAATAATCTGGAGCGTTTTTGCCGTATTGCCCAAGCTACGACAGGGCAGCGCCGTTTTGGCTCCGCCGCTCTGGATGTGTGCCTGGTTGCCGATGGCCAGGTCGACGCGTTCTGGGAGCAGGAGTTGATGCTGTATGATATTGCCGCTGGCGTTGTGGTTGCTAAAGAGGCGGGGGCAACGGTAACAGATTTTCAGGGGAATGAGGGGGTTTTTCCAAAGCAGATTTTAGTCACAAACGGGAAGATCCTTGAGCAGATCCTCCCGCTTATGTAGCGTTTTAAACGCTTATTCCGCTTTAGCTATTTCAGCACGCATCGCGTCGATCACTGCTTT
>CAYPJI010000048.1:0-11617 GCA_964411045.1 uncultured Methylobacter sp.
TGGTTTCCGGGTGGCTGTTGCTGCCGCTGCTCGGTACGCGGTTGACGCTGGGTGTGCTGGCGTTGGCGGTGGGCGTCAACCTGGTGCCGGCGGTTCTGCGGGCGCGGCCCGGCTTCCTGCCGGCGAAGGCCGACTGGTTCGATCGGCTCGTTCGTCCGGCCGGGTATGCGCTGCTGGGCCTGGCCGCTTCGGTGCTGGCGGTATCGCACGTGGTTGCGGCATTTGAAAGCGAACAGGCGGGGCGGCGGGTGTACGAAGCGGCCCTGGTCATGACGGGCAGCGACAAGCTGGTCGCGGAGACGGCCACCCAAGAAGACGGCACAACAGTCATGAAGAGAAGACCCAATCCTGCAGGCATTCTCAACGTCATCACTCGACTAGCAATAAAACTAAAAAAGAGCCTCGATTGATATGAAAAAATTTATCACCCTATTTTTGTTGTTGATTCTGCCTTTGGGCGTTTATGCATCTGAAGGCATGCAATTGCAGGAGGCCGATATCGATCTGTCCGATAACGAATCCTTACAACGCGGAGCCAAGCACTTCGTGACCTATTGCCTGGGCTGTCATTCGATAAAACATATCCGTTATCTGCGCATTGCCCTCGATCTTGGCGTCGACGAAAAGAAAGTTTTGAAAGACATTGCGCCGGAAGGGGCCGGTATTTATGACCAAATGCACACGGCGATGAATGCGCATGATGCAGAAAAATGGTTTGGCATTCAGCCGCCCGACCTGTCGTTGGTCGCCCGCTCACGCGGCGCTGATTGGCTGTACAGTTATTTAAGGGGATTCTATACCGACAAAACCAAAGTCTTGGGTACAAACAATGCGGTTTTTCCAGATGTCGGCATGCCTAACGTATTCTGGCAACTACAAGGCGAACAAACCCCGCTGTATAAAAAAGTGGATGGCAAGCAGGTCATCGATAAGCTGGTTATAGACGAACCAGGCGCTTTAACTGAGGCAGAGTTCGATCGCGTAGTCAACGATCTGGTCAATTTCCTGGTTTATGTCGGAGAACCCGTGCAACTGGAAAGGCAGCGTATGGGCAAATATGTCATATTCTTTATTTTGATGTTTGTCGGCATAGCCTATCTGCTGAAACGAGAGTATTGGAGAGATATTCATTAATTTACGACGATGAAAACAGGGACGTTTTCTTGTTATATACATTCGATTCTAATATCGTCTACCGGTCAAAAACCTGATCTTCCGTGTTATAATGCCCGCTTTTACCGCCCCACACCGTCCTAAATGAGGTTGTTATTCGTGGCAAATATTAATACTCGTAAATCTGTAATGACGCTTTTTTCATCTCCAACATGTGCCATGAGCCACTGCGCCCGCTTTGTCTTACACGAAAAAGGGGTTGTCGCAGACATTGAATATTATGATCCGAATAACCCGCCTGAGGATTTGCTTGAACTGAATCCGACAGGCGTATCGCCGACTCTGATAGAGCGGGACCTGGTTCTCTATGATTCGCGCATTATTATGGAATATCTTGACGAGCGCTTTCCGCATCCCCCATTGCATCAAATGGACCCGGTTTCGCGCGCCAACGCCAGGATGCTGATTAAGCGCATAGATCAGGACTGGTATCAATTACTTGACGAGATCTTATATTCGGGCGAGAAAAAATCAGCCCGGGCTAAAAAAATGCTCAAGGAAAGTCTGCTGTCCGCAGCGCCTATTTTTGCGGCCAGACCGTATTTCATGAGTGATGAATTTTCGCTGATCGATTGCGCTCTCGCTCCTTTATTATGGCGTTTACCGAGCATAGGCATTGATGTGTCGACACCGAACGAAGCTATTACAAACTATGCTCAACGCATATTCAGAAGACCTGCATTCAAGCGCAGCCTCAGCGATGCAGAAAAAGAAATGGCTGAACCACCAAAATGACTTCTTTAAAACCCTATTTAATCCGTTCAATCTACGAATGGATCATTGATAACCACCTGACTCCGCATTTGCTCGTAGATGCTGAAAACAACAGCGCGGTTCTGCCGCAGGAATATATTGAAGACGGTAAAATCGTCTTAAATATACGGCCTGAAGCCATACAGGGACTTTCTCTAGGCAATGAGGAAATTCAATTCAACGCCCGGTTTGGCGGCAAACCTATGCATATCGTCACACCGATAGCCGCTGTGATGGCCATCTACGCCAAAGAAAACGGCAAAGGCATGATCTTCGATCAAGAAGATACGGAAGGCGATGAACCGCCTCCTGAGAAAACCCCGCCTAACAAACCTAATTTACGTATCGTAAAATAATTTCCCTGCCCAATCTGCCCAAGGCGGTTGGGCAGACGCTCTATTTCTTATCCGGCGTATACAGCGCAGACAGCCGGCCGCGATCCTCTGCCGCATCCTTGGGAATAGCCACAATCTTTGCCGTCCCTCGCTTTTTTACCTGATCGATACGGATAATCTTGTGCATAGGAATAAAAGAGCGATTGACTCCCTCAAACTCAGACCGGAGCCGCTCTTCCGTCGGGTCAACCACAATTGAGCTTTTCTCGCCGAAAATGAAATCCTCAACAATTACAAATCCATACAGTTCCGCTTGATAGACGCTCTTAACGTAAACTTCATAAACCTGCTCCTGGTTGATAAAAGCGACTTTATAAATATGTTTTTCCGACATACGATTATGTATCCGAGTAAAAATAAGCCTCCGATATTTTAACCGGATTCAGATGCTTATACACTAAGGGATGCTATGCAAAGCATTTACAATAAAGGAATATAGTCCGTGCCCTTCGAATCAATATCGTACAATCCAGCCAGATGATCTTCTTTATAAATGCAGAAGGTGCGTCTGACAATCTCCGCCAAACCTTCAACTAACTCATAATCAGCAAGATTTTCCAAATCGACCCATTTGGCATCGGCAATATCGCTCTGAGCTATCGGCACAGCATGTTCTTCGTCAATTAACAAAGCCAAATAGTCAATAATCACATAGTGAAAATTCTCAATCCGCCTTTCGACTACCGCCACAATATTTTTAATGTCCGTTTCCAGGCCTGTCTCCTCTTGAATCTCTCGCTTACAGGCCTCTGTTAAAGACTCGCCCGCCTCCAATTTTCCGCCGGGTATAGACCACAAACCCATTGCCGGCGGCTGATTGCGCTGTATCAGTAAAACCTGATTTTGCCGATTGAATACGATTCCGCCGACACCAATAGCGGGTATGGGAAATAAACTTGCAGTGTTATCCGGTGTAATCATACTCAACCTCTGAACTTTTTTATTATCACTTAATCTTTTTAGCTGTATAGTAAATGCTCTCAATAAAAATAAGATAGACGCTTGTCATATTGCGTCCAGTTCAATAATCATCTAAAGCCCAATACTTTTGTGAGGTGAAACATGGTTGTATTCAAGCAAATCCTTACGCTATTTCTATGCCTGGCCTGGTCTGCAACTGTGCCGGTTTCGGCTGCCGATGTCACAGCCGGCGAAAAAAAAGCAGAAACTTGCGGCGGTTGCCACGGCCCCAAAGGCAATAGCAGCAACCCCCAATGGCCTAATCTTGCGGCGCAGCAATCGAACTATATCATTAGTCAACTGAATGCCTTCAAAAAGGGAGAGCGTGGCAATCCTGTCATGCAACCGATGGCAGCCAACCTGTCGGATGAAGACATAGCAAATCTAGCCGCTTACTTTTCAACCCAGAAAGCCGAAAAAACCGGCGGTGACCCTGAGCTGGCTCAAGCAGGCAAAGCTAAAGCGGGCATGTGCCTGGGATGTCACGGCGCATCGGGCGAAGGTAATGGTCAGTTTCCGAGACTTGCCGGGCAACACCCTGAATACATGGTTCAGCAGTTGAAAAGCTTCAAAGACGGCTCGCGTAAAGGCGGACCGATGCAAGCTATTACCGCGAATCTGTCCGAAGAAGACTTTAAAGCCTTGGCGGCCTACTTTGGCTCGCTATAATACCGGATGCTTTCATAACGTCCTCATTGCCATGAGGCTAAGCAAGACATAATGATAGACACCGCAATCACAGGGATACTGTAAAAAGTCCAAGCAAAATCGATAATCTCAGAGAGCCTTGAGTGACAATCCCCCCGATAAAATGAATAAAAAAGGCGGTAAGACCGCCTTTTTTATTGCCCTTTATTATCCCTGAGTGGAGCTAAATGCTTTATCATTAGTGCATTTTATAACAATAAGCCCAAAGGGCGATTTAAGAAATGCGTAACCATTCAGAAGTAAAAACAGACCGTAATCTATCTCTGATATTCTTGTTTGCAGCGACATTATTTACCAGCGCCTCGCTGATGTTCGTTCTGCAACCCATGTTCGGAAAAATTTTATTACCTTTATTGGGAGGCTCTCCGGCAGTCTGGAACACCTGCATGGTGTTTTATCAAAGCATTTTGTTTCTCGGCTATCTTTACGCCCACTATATTTCGACGCGCCAAAGCCAGCACCGGCAAATCCTGATACACGCAGGCGTGATGCTGGTCAGTTTTCTGGCCCTGCCACTGGCATTGCCTGAAAATACTACTCCGCCGACAGACAGTGACCCGACTTTCTGGCTGTTCTGGACCCTGCTTTTGGCTATCGGCCTGCCCTTTTTTGTGGTGTCGACCACCGCGCCTTTGATTCAAAAATGGTTTTCCAATGTCGGCCACCATACCAGCCACGATCCTTATTATCTCTATGCAGCCAGCAATGCCGGCAGCCTGATGGCCTTACTGAGCTATCCCTTTATTTTGGAACCGAACATAGGGCTGGCTGACCAAAAATCCTACTGGAGCATCGGCTACCTGGTGCTTTGCTTACTGATCGCCGGCTGCGCATTTATTCTGTGGAAAACCCGGCAACAAACCGAAACCTTGCAAGACAACCTGCTGGAAAGCAATGATCTGAGCCCTTACACTCAACTGCACTGGCTGGCGCTAGCCTTTGTCCCTTCCAGCCTGCTGCTGGGTTTGACCAATTTCATCAGCACCGATATCGCCTCGGTGCCGCTGCTGTGGATCATTCCGTTAACGTTGTATCTCTTATCCTTTATCATTGTTTTTTCCAAATGGAATCCTGTCATTCATCCATTAATGGTCAGGCTACAGCCTATTGTACTGCTGCCGTTTATTGCTTACTCTTTCATCAATCCGGCAGTCCTGCCCTATTGGATGGATCTGATGCTGCACCTGCTGGCTTTTTTTCTGGCCGTCATGGTCTGCCATGGCGAACTGGCTAAAAGCAGGCCCCATACCCGTCATTTAACAACCTTTTACCTGATTATGTCATTTGCGGGCATGCTAGGCGGCATGTTCAATACTTTCGTGGCACCTTTTGTCTTTAATGGCGTCTACGAGTACCCGATCATGATAGTTGCGGCATTATTGCTGCGTCCCGGCCTGAAATCATCAATAGGCAAGCATAAAATGGCTTGGGCGTCGCAATTGATATTACCGGCAACGCTTGTCATCATTGGCCTGCTTATTTACGCCAGCAGCGATAACCTGCCTCAATATCTCGATACGATCGGTGTCGGCCTGATTTTAATAGCCGGCCTGACTTATGCCTTCCGACACCAGCCGATTACGCTTGCCTTGCTTACCGGCACGCTTATTTTCTTTACACAAGGGTTGCATGGACTGCTGTCCAATACGCTTTATCAGGAGCGCAGTTTCTTTGGCGTCCTTTCGGTGAGAGAAAGCGTGTTAGTCGATGAGCAGAATCATCCGGAAAAATACCACGAGCTCTTTCATGGCACAACCAAACATGGAGCGCAGCGCCTGACGGCGGCCCACATTCAAACGCCGCTGACTTATTACAGCCGCCCAGGGCCCATGGGCCAGCTGTTTAAAGAATACGATAATGTCGATCAGAACTGGCACATCGGTGTCGTAGGCCTTGGCGCTGGTGCTTTGACCTGTTATGCCAAGCAGCAGCAAGAGTGGACCCTGTACGAAATTGATCCGCTGGTAGTCGAAGTCGCCAGTAACCCGGCCTATTTCAGTTATCTTAAGCTATGCAGCCATAATGCGGCCATGCGCATAGGCGATGCCCGCCTGTCGCTGGAAAAAGACCCTGATAAGAAATTCGATTTGCTGGTCATGGATGCGTTCAGCTCGGACTCGGTACCAACGCATCTACTGACTCAGGAAGCCCTGAAGCTTTATTTCAAGAAACTGAAGCCAGACGGCATCCTGGCGTTTCACATAACCAACCGTCATCTGGCGCTTAAGAAAGTATTATCCGATCATGCCAAACAGTTGCATTTAGCCGCTATGATTCAGGAATTCAAACCGCAACAGGAAATTCCGCTGGTCGTGGCGACAGATTGGGTGGTTATGGCAAATCGTGCTGAAACACTGGAACCACTGCGCCTAAGCCGCCTCGGCCATTGGCAGAAATTGCCGTTGTATTTTGACGTGAAGCCGTGGACGGATGACTTTACCAATATCGTCAGTATCTGGAAGTAACTCCACTAGCCGGCGCTTTAGCTAAAGCGCCGGCTATGCACCACGCAATTTTTACAAGCGGTGCGTTATTACAAATGACGTTATGAGGGTTTCAGCGCAGAGCCAAGGCTGGGGTTTTCAAGAAGCGTCTTGCATGGAAGCAAGCCTATATTCTGGCTTTTATAAGGATAATGATAGCTAATGACTGACTCGGACAATGCTTCCGCATCCTTATAAGTGACAATAATGTAACCGTCCTGATGACGCTTGGCCCAGTCATACAGACCGTTGAAATCCACCATTACCGCAATCGGCTGTTTAAGCCGTCCGGCAAAATGATATTGACCGTGATATTTGTTGCCGTAAAAAGAAATGGCTCTGTTATCGTCCATTAAGCCGGCAATTTCTTGGGCCGCCGCCTTGGTATCGTAATGGTCTGCTTTAATCTCAAAAAAAGCGCATGAAATCGCCAGTGACGCCACAAGCGATGTTATGCAGAGATAAAAGGCGGAATCCGGGGCATCCTTGGCCTTGACCACTCCTATAGCAATGGAAATCGCCAATAGCAAAACGCCCCATACTGGCGAAATTAACGATAGCTCAGCACGCCACTGATAATGATCATTCAAGGCTGGCAGCGCCGTCATGATCATGCCCAATAAGGCAAATATTGCCATGACAGCAAGATGGGCCCGCTTCCAGCAAATTTGATCGGTTATTTCATCGGCAGCACGCGCCAGTATCAACGCCAAAGCAGGCAGCAAAGGCAATAAATAATGGATGCGCTTGCCGCTGACCAGTGAAAAAGCGATAAAAACAGGCACAGCCCAGGCCAGACAAAAACGTATGCCGGCATCATTAAAATTCAGTTTTCTGAGCCCTGTCCATATAGGCTTCCAAAGCAACCACGGCAGCAACAATAACGGCAGTATTTCCAAATACCACCACCAAGGCAGCCGATGCGCAAAAGACTCGACCAAACGACCGCTGGTCTGTCCTAGAAAAATTGCCTTTCTGTAAGCTTCACCACCAGCCATGCCGGCAGGTATCGCCCAGCACAAGGCCATGCCTGCGCCGATTAAAACAGCGGCGCCAATACGATAATACCAATGCCGCCAGCGAAACCCGGCAGCCTGAAGCCACCATGGTGTTAACAATGCGGCAGGCAATAAATGCAGCAAAATCACCGGACCTTTTGTTAAAACGCCCGCCCCTATCGCCAATCCAAGCAACAGCAAATACTTGAAAGACAAGTCCGAATAAGCGAGCTTCAACAGACTATAGATGCCCAGCAATGCAAAGAAAGCCAGCATCATATCGAACATCGTCAACGTGCTGAAGACAATCCAGAAAAAGCATCCCAGCAATATCAAAGGCGCTAGCGCTTCGATTTGCTTTCTATCCGGCCATAATGTCCGGGCAATGGCACGGGACAAGAACAAGGATGCCAGCGAGAATAGCGGCCCGATAAGCCGCAATGACCAATCGTTAACGCCCAATGCCAGCCAACTGAGCTGCATCAACCAGAATAACAACGGTGGTTTATGACTATAGCTGTCACCGTTTAGATAAGGAACGAGAAAATCCCCCCTGACCCACATTTCCCAGGCAACAGCGGCATAACGGGTTTCATCGACCGGAATTAATGGGCGCGTAGAGAGATTAACCGCGATTAAGCCTCCCCAAAGAAGAAAAATCCAAAATCGGGCAGACAAGAGTTGATACATTGCAATAAAGAAAAGTGAGAAAAGCTTATTCGATTTTCAGATGATTATGTTCGTAAATAACAAAATACAAATTGCGCAGGTAAATGAACAGGCCGGTTAATTGACCCACAATGAAAACAGGATCCTGTCGATGCACCGCATAAGCAAAAAGCGTAACTCCACCCGCGATACTGAAATACCAGAACGCTATAGGAAACACACTTTTTTTCTCGCGCTCGCTTTTAAGCCATTGCACGATAAAGCGAGCCGAAAATAACCCCTGCCCCAAAAAGCCGATAACTAGCCAAATATTCTCGGTGTCCATTTCAAATTTCCTTGATTACTGGCAGTTTTGCCCGTTGCTTCAACCATATAACGCCCAACAAATCGGTAATTCCTACCCAAAGCCGGTCCAAAGTGCCATATTTAGAATACCCTGCCATTCTGGGGCGGTGATTGACGGGCTCAGAGATTACCTGCCCTCCGGCTCTTAAAATTAAAGCCGGCAAAAAACGATGCATATGATCGAAATAAGGCAATTCAAGAAATTTGTCCCTTAAAAACACTTTTAGCCCGCATCCTGTATCAGGCGTATTATCTCCCAGCAACCGGGAGCGCACTGCATTAGCCACTTTAGATGAAAATAGCCGCCAGGCAGAATCATGGCGTTTATTACGCCATCCCGCCACCATCCATAAGTGGTTCAGGTTTTTGTTTTGTCGTATAAATACTTCATACAAGCGAGGAATATCGGCAGGGTCATTCTGACCATCGCCATCCAAGGTTGCTATATAGGGATAATTTGCAGCCTTGACCCCTGTATGAATAGCCGTGCTCTGCCCGCAGCTTTGCTCATGACGAATGACTCTCAGCGCCGCAACCTGTTGAAGCGCGTGCTGTAGAATAGCCGCAGTATCATCGTTGCTGCCGTCATCAACATAAATAATTTCATAAGCTTGCGCCTGACTCATCGCCTTAACGATTTCTTCAGTCAATGAGAGAATATTATCGGCTTCATTATGAACAGGAACAACAATAGATATTTTCATATGACCTCCTGAGCAGGAGATTCCTAAAACTCATAAAAAAAGGGCGGCACTCTGAGACGAATGCGACCCTTTTTTAGTTGTATGTATAACCTTAGTTATACATAAATAATTAACGTTTGGAGTATTGTGGACGTTTTCTAGCTTTGTGGAGACCCACTTTTTTACGTTCTACTACACGTGAATCACGAGTAACGAACCCGGCTTTTCTAAGCGGCGAACGTAATGCTTCATCATATTCCATCAATGCACGTGTCAGACCGTGACGAATAGCACCAGCCTGACCAGAAGGACCGCCTCCTTTAACAATCACGTTAACGTCGAATTTGCTTTCCATATCGACGCATTCCAGCGGCTGACGGGAAACCATCTGATCGGTTTTACGACCAAAGTATGTTTCGATGCTGACGTTGTTAATAGTGATTTTTCCAGTGCCTGTTGTTGCGTAAACGCGCGCTACTGCACTTTTACGACGGCCTGTTCCATAATACTGAGCTGCTGCCATGGTCTACCCGCTTATAATTCTAAAACTTTTGGCTGTTGAGCCTGATGATCGTGTTCGGGACCTGCATAAACTTTCAATTTCTTGAACATTGCACGACCCAGTGGATTGTTAGGTAACATTCCTTTAACCGCGGTATTGAGAATACGATCAGGGAAGGTTTTTCTTAATTTGCCCAGACTAACGGTTTTCAGATTACCGACATAACCCGTATGGTGCTGATACAATTTATCTTTTTCTTTATTGCCGGTAACGCCTATTTTCTCTGCATTGACTACAATAATGTAATCACCGGTATCAACATGCGGTGTATATTCTGGTTTGTGTTTACCGCGAAGACGACGCGCAATCTCAGAAGCAAGACGGCCCAGCGTCTTCCCTTCCGCATCAACTACGTACCAATCGCGCTTAACTTCTGCTGGCTTTGCACTAAATGTTTTCATCGTTACTTAGTCTTTCTGTTAAAGGCTCAATAAAAGAGCGAGAATTCTACTAAACACCATCAACTTTTTCAAGTTTATTTACTATTTCGGGCGTATTAATCACATATAATAACAAATTACCGGCGTTACTCATAATTTAATATTCAACGAATGCAGTTTTCGATAAAGATGCGTGCGCTCCATGCCCACAGCGGCCGCTAACTTTGCCACACTGCCGCCGTTTTTTTCAAAATGATATTCCAAGTAGGCTTTTTCAAAATGATCTCTGGCTTCTTTTAACGGCAGATTAAAAAATTCAGGGACTGACGAAGCAGTATAAACGTCACCGACCACTGACCCCAGCGCCAGCTTGACTTCGTCCAGTTCTATATCTTCCCCAACACCCAAAATCATGAGCCGCTGCACCAGATTTTTCAATTCCCGCACATTGCCGCGCCAGCTGTAATTGCGCAGAAAATTCTGCGCCGCTATGGAAAACCGGCGAAACGGCAGCTTATCCTGATTAACGAAATAATCGACATAAAAACTCAGCAATGCCGGCACATCCTCGCTATGCTCCCGAAGCGGCGGAATCTCAAGCGTAACCTCATTAAGCAAATAATACAAATCCTGTCGAAAGCGGCTCGCCTTGACTTCTTCATCCAATGCAATCCGGGTTGAAGCAACCACTCTGACATCGACGCGGACTGCCTGACTGCCGCCTACCCGCAGAAAAGAACTGGACTCCAATGCACTGAGCAGCCTTAACTGGGTTTCTTTATCCATGCCGCCGATTTCGCCTAGAAACAAGGTGCCGCGGTGCGCTTGTTCCAGCAGGCCGCGATAGATGCGGCCATTATCTTCGCGGCCGAAAAATTCCACCGCGGCGTTTTCCGGCGAGATGCTGCCGACCGAGACATCGACAAACGGGCCATCCCGGCGCGGACTGTTGTTGTGCAGATAACGGGCGAACATTTCCTTGCCGACGCCGGCTTCGCCGACGAACAGCACGCGGGTATCGTGCTGGGCCAGGCGCTTGACCTTGTCCTTGGTGCGCTCGATAACCGCGCTCTTGCCGACCGGATCGACCCCTATCATCAGCTGCTGCTTCAGGCCGGCGTTTTCGCGTTGCAGCGAGCTGGTTTCCAGGGCGCGTTCGACGATCAACAGCAGTTTGGCCAGCGACAAGGGTTTTTCCAGGAAGTCGTAGGCGCCCAGGCGGCTGGCTTCCACGGCCGATTCCACCGAGCCATGGCCGGACATCATGATCACCGGGCACAGAGCTTCGTCTTCGGCGACCCATTCCCGCAACAAGGTGATGCCGTCGCAATCGGGCATCCAGATGTCCAATAGAATCAGATGCGGTTGCCGCTGACTTTTCAGTTTACGGGCTTCGGCGGCATTTTCCGCAAGTTCGACCGAATGGCCCTCGTCATACAGAATCTCTGACAAGAGCTCGCGAATCCCAATTTCGTCATCAACAACCAGAATTCTGGCCATAAAGCGTC
>CAYPJI010000049.1:0-11498 GCA_964411045.1 uncultured Methylobacter sp.
TCGCTGAAAGGCATCGCGAAAATGTGGCGTAAACGGCGTGAGATTCAGTCCAACCGCAGGGCTTCGGTTATGGCTATTTGGCATAGTTTGGATAAAAGGCTCTGGTTGGCGAAAAAATACTGAACTTTACTGCCAAAGCCTGATAGTCATCCAGCCGATAAAAGTCTGCTGTTCAAGCCGTTCAGAGGTCGTTGCTTATCTCAATCGATCCGCCGGATTTACCCTGCGCATCCACCCACAAATGCGGCAGGTCCAGGCTGTCCAGCCAGGCAGGCCCATCCTCTTCCTTGAGCATGGCGATAGTCGAGGCGCTGCCGGCGACGACGCAGAAATCGGCAATTACGCTGACTGCAGTCAAGTGGCGCACTGGCCAGCCGGTCTTGGGATTGAGTATGTGGCCGTAGCGAACGCCGTCCACTATGAGGCAGCGCTCGTAATCGCCGCTGCTGGCCAGTGCGCCTTCCCGCAGCAAAATCGTCTGCATGACGGCTTCCTTGCGCCGAGGGTCGCGTATGCCGATGCGCCACGGACTGCCGTCGGCGCGAGGACCGATGACTTTGATGTCGCCGCCCAGGTTGATCACGCCATGCCGGATGCCGGCATTCTGGCATAGCGCCGCCGCACGGTCGACCGCATACTCCTTGACGATGCCGCCGAAATCGATTTCCATGCCCGCTATCGGGAATTCGAGCACCGGCGGTATCCAGCGCAGTTTACGCCAGCCCACTTTTTCGAGCAGTTCCTGAATCTGCATCGGGTCCGGCAGCCTGTCCAGATCAAAGCGCCAGGCGCGGCGCAGAATGCCGGAGGTGATGTCGAACAGGCCGTCGCTCTGGCCATAGCAGGTCGCCGCATAATTCAACAGCCCGGCCGTCTCTTCGTCGACCTTGATGCGGCTGCCCGCGGCTGCCGCGCGGTTGATCGCGGACAGAAAGCTGTCGACGCGGTAACGGGAATAAAGCGCTTCCAGCCGGTGGACATCGGCGATGGCCGCATCCGCAACCTCTTCTGCCTCCACCTGCGTTTTGGCGTAGAGCTGGATGTCGCACGGCGTGCCCATGGCCTTGAATGTGCAGTGATGAAATTTCATGCTAGTCAAGGCGCTCGATAACCCGGATTAGAATGCATAGCTCCAGGTGGCGGACAGCGCGCCGTCGCGCGGCAGCTGATAGCCGTTGACGTCATCATGCACAGGCTGGAGCCATTCGACGCCGAGCCGGTTGCCGGCAAGACTGCCGCTGGGCACGACGGCATTGAGGCCGAAGCCGACATCCCAGTACCGCCCGCCATGACTGGAAGGGGAATCCATAGGCCCGAGCGGATTGAACACGCCGTTGTATCCGCCCCGGACCGATCCTTGAATCGTATACACACCGCGCGCCGATGCCGAGAGCCAGTTCAGCAGGCTGTAGCTGCCCCAGGCCGTGGACTGGAATATGTCGCCGAATGCGAAGCCCGAATCATTCTTGTCCTCAAGGCGTTTAGTGCCGCTAAGCTGTGCGCCCCAGGACCACTTGTCCATCTGGCCTGTATAAGTGATGCTCGGCTTGAAATCCCAGGTGCCGCTGCCCAGCTGCATGCCGTAATGGATAAAGCCGGCCTCTATGCGGTGGGTGTCCCTGAGCCTGATGCCGACGTCGCCGGTCGGCGCGCTGATGCCCAGGGTTGCATGCAGGTGATGATTAGGCCTGTCGAAGAGTTTGAACATCGCGTACAGACCCGTATCGCCGACGCCGCCTGTCTCGCTTTTGTGCAGGGTGTGATGCGTGATGAGCTCGCGCTGGGTCTCGGTAGAGGGTGAAGGCGCTCCGTCCAGTCTGCGCATGCTCATGTCCATGGCGACGAACTGCGGCATGAGCATCAGGTTCAGCCAGTCTGTCGGCGCATACATGATATCGAGCATGTGCATATGCATGTTCATGCCGCTGGGAGCGAGAAAACAGGGATTGGCTCCGCAGCCGTTGCTGACGATGGTCGGGTCGCTGATTTCGCTTGAGCCGTGCAGCATATCGCCGGCCTGCGTGCTGTACATGTAGCGGTAGCCGACCATGAAGTCGCCGGGTTTGCTCAGCATGTGGTCGAACATGACGCCGGCCGGCGCATGGCTGCCGTGGTGGCCATGATGATGGTGGGCGTGTTCGCCGCCGGACAGGGAAAGCGCCGACAGATCCACTTTCAGCGCCGCGTTGACCATGTAAAAATCGAAATCCGCATAGGCGCCTTCGCCGTCGCCGCCCAGCTTCAGTGAGCCGGCGTGCGTATAGTATTCGGCGCCTGCCTCGAGGCTGACGCCTTTGGCGAATTGCTTGCTGACGGTGATGCCGCCGCTCAAGGCGCCATATCCCGACAGACGCTGGTCGCTGCTGTAATGGGCGGGCAGCTTTTTAGGATCAAAATAGGCGGTCTTGGGTAGCGGGTTGAACTGGGATTCAGGGATCCGTCCGCCGTTCTGGTCGACGTAACTGCCGCTGCCGGGATCATAAACGTACTCCAGTCCAGTGTTCGGCGCGTTGGCATTCAGCAGAATCCTGTTGCCGTTCGCATCGACGGCGGGCCGGCTGTAGGCCTGCTGGGAGACTAGGTAGGGCGTATAGAAGTCGGCGGAGTCCTGTGAGTAATAGCGTATCCTGGGCGTAACGGTCCAGCCGTTGCCCAGCGGCTGGCTCCAGTCGGCTTCGAAAGTATGGGCGTTGATTCCCCAGTCATCGTGAAAAAAGCGGTAATCGAAATGCAGCGCCGCATCCAGGCCTTCAATATACTGAACATAACGCATGTTGGCGGTCAATTGATCACGCTCATCGGGGCGCTTTTCCAGCAGGCCGATGGCAAGTCCGCTCAATACGTCACCCGTTTGCCCGGGATTGATGAATGCGGTTTCCACGGCTTTATAAGGATTGGCTAAATAGCCGGTGCTGCGCGTATAGCCTACGCCGGTTTCAATCAGGGCATTCTTGTTCAGCACCTGGGTCAGGCCGAGCGTCGTAGCCCAGTCCTGCCGGTTGCCGGTTAGAACTTTGTTGCCGCCTTCGAGTTCGATCTGGCTGTTGGTGGAGGTGCTGTTGTAGGCGCGCAAGCCTGCGGCTGTATCGTAAATGTAGGGCGTGGCATCGTGGTCGAGTATGGCGTTGGTGTCGCTGTTGGTGTAGCTCAGCCCCAGATTCAGGCTGGTCCGCTTCTGGTTGAAGTCCAGGCGTCCTGCCAGACTGCCGAACCGGGATTCGTAGTCTCTTTCCGTGGAAATGCCGCCGCCCACGTCCAGCGCCGCCTCATCCCATTCATAACCCAGCTTGAAATTTCCCTGCTTGCGGGTTTCCGGCGAGGCGGTGGAGAGCGTATGCACTAATTGCGTGTCTTTTGCGAACTGGCCGGTTGATGGATCCCGTTTGAGCGGATTCAGTTGCTTGTCAAAGTAGACTGTGTTGTTTTGCAGAAAAGGCGTTGCTCCGGCAATTATGCCGCCTTCTCTATTGCCGCCGAAAGACAGCGGCGCGGTCGCAACCGGCGTGGCACCGCTCCAGGTGTCCTGCATGTAGTCGAATGCGAACTTGATCCGGTCGGACAGTTTGATTTTGCCGCTGCCTTGAATGGTGTCTACCTCGATAGGATTGAAGCGGCTGTTCACGCCGGCAAGATCGCGCCTGCCTTCCTGGTAGTGGCCGTATTGAAAGCTGGCTTCTTCCTCGGCGGCGGAGGTTGATGCGGGCATCAGGCCCGGCAAGGCCAGGGCCGCGGCGGTCAGTGCCTGTAACGAAGCGTTTATGGGTGATGACGGTTTGCGCTGCTTTTTGCACGCGTTCCTGGTCGATTTGGGGTTAATAACAGCCACAGCCGCCTCCCTCAGCGGAGCCGCTGCCTGATGCGGCCTCACGGCTGCCGTATATGTGAGCCCGGAATGCGCTTTGCAAGGGGTAAGGATCCAGCGCCATGTGCGGTTTGGCCAGATTGCCGCGCTCCCACGGCGCTACCTGCGCACAGCCCGATACGCTGGCGCACGTAGCGAGAAATAGCGCTGGCAGCGCTTGTTTTATTATTTTCATTTATTGTTTCTCATCAGATCGGTACAGCTGGTCAAACTGTACAAACCGCACTGCCGCCAGTTCATAAAACACAGTCAGAGTTTATATTCAGCTATACCGCGATACCCGAGGACATAGAAGACGATAGAGCGGCCCGCAATGAAGGCAGTTTATTGGTAGCTGCCTTCGTTATTTCTTCTCGGAGCTTTCCGCCAGCAACTGTTCTGCCAGTTTTCGAAGCTCCTCGGCTTCTCCTTGCCGGAAACCCAACTGGACATGACGAATGACGCCGTTGCGGTCGATCAGGTAGGAGGAGGGCATGGCCTTGACATCGAAGCTCCTGGCGCACTGCTCGTTTGAATCGGCCGCTACGATGAACTGTGCCGGGGTTTTAGCTAGAAACGCCTTGGCATCTTCGGCTGATTCGTCCATATTGATGGCTATGACCTGCAGTCCCCGATCTTTGAGGTCCTGTTCCAGTTTATTCAGAAAAGGAAAGGATTTCAGGCAGGGCGGGCACCAGGACGCCCAGAAATCGATGTAAAGGACCTTGCCTTGAAATTGCTGCAAGTTGTAACTTTTGCCGTCGCCGATCGATGCTAAGGTGCAGTCAGGCGCCTTGCTGCCGGCTTCGGCCGCGATTGCCTTTTGAACTGGACCGAACGCCAGCATGGCGCAGAGTAAGGTGAATATCCGCTGGTTCATCTGTTGATTTTTGCTTTATAGGCGTTGGGACAATTGCTCATTCAGGCAATGAATGATTTAAGGCGGCGCCAGCGGTCGGGCAAGGGGCCGCCGAATTTAGCAATTATTGGGCTTGCAGCACTGAGATATCCGTATCAGGATGATCTCCGCTATCAGCCATGCAATGGTAGTTTAGATCGAATACTCTTGTCCCTACAGTAGTTGTAGTGACTGCTACGTAGTACACGCCTGCGCCGCCTCTAACTTTGATAAAAGGGGTGTAATTCGCATCTCCAGATACGGTATCCGCAATGGTCGTCATTTGAGAGCCGTTAACAATATGAAGATTAACCATTAATCCTGGCGCCGGGTCGGCTCTGTCTTTGATCTGGGCTTCAAAATAATCCGTACCCGGAGCACAATTGACGACAGCCAGATCGGATGCGCCTGAATCAACGGTACCCGCACCTATTGTTATGCCCGTATATTCATGAGCCAGAGCGAGATCCATGTGGCCGGCAGCGGCCAGAATTGATGCCGTTATAAAAGCTTTTTTTAAAGACGCAAATTTCATATATCCTCCTCGTGCCGCCAGGCTGCTAGCGGAAAATTAATTTAGTAAGTGCTGCTCATTTCGTCACCGATCTATTAGTTTGGGCAACCGGAATTTATCTTTTTGCCCCTTTAATCCATTTCTTATTGAAAAAGAAATGTTAATGCCAGTGATCTACTATCAACAGCCGCCAACTAAAGTTTATGATTGTCGGTAGTTCTTTTCATTTATTAACAGTTTATTTTTGACTTAGCAGATTAATGCAGTTGTTTCAAAATAAACATTTCTGTTTTTAATGACCCACCGTTTCTTAAAAAATAGAAAGGCCTGGGTAAACAAACGATTTTAACCTATTTTGTTTCTCTTCTCCTATGTGATTTTCCTGCACTCACTATGAGTTTGTTTGGGCATGGTTTTCAGAAAAGAGCAGGGCCGTTTATCAGGATAATTATTGAGAAACATTTGTTTTCGAGATCGATTCCAGTTTTATTGCGGCCACTTTACGCACCATTTCCGCTTCGTCAGTCAGTGCCTGCTGGAGCAGTGCGGCATCATCTCCTGCCCGGCCGACAGCTGTCAGCCGCACCCTTTCGTCCTTATCGTGAATCGCTTCCCGCACTGCAGCGGCCGCTCCAGCGCCTTCCCGATACGATAAACTGGTAAGAGCCCGCACTCTTACTGTTGCATCTTCATCTGTGAGCGCCGCTTCCAGCGCTTCTTTGACGGAGGCGTCACCTTTCCGTCCGGCTGCCATCAAGCGCCCGACAGCTTCGGCCCGCTCTGTCGGATTTTTTGACTTTGCCATTTTTACCAGCTCATCGGTTTTATCCGGCTCGGGCTCGATTTGGAAGGCATACGTTTTAGTCTCATTCATTTTCAGCATTGTTTGCTGTTGAGCTTCAGTCGATAAACATGTCTCGGGATTTGTCCGGTTTGCGTCGAATTTCGCTCCGAGAACCCAGGCTTCGGCGGGCTGCCTGAGCGAGTCGGTTTTTGCTGTTTGGGATGCGTATCGGAAAATAAGATCGGCTTTTCGAGCCAGCAGGCATTCCAGAACCTGTTTTACGGTTGGTCCCACACAGGTCGCTGTCACCAATCCCTCGGGCAGAACCGAGTAATTTATTCGCACGCCTGTTTGGTTTGAGATACGGTTAAGCACCTGTGCCAATGGCGCTTGCCTGGCTTCCAGCTGTAGCTCGGCCCCTGCATCTTCGGTCATGATTACCCGGATGTTTTGTTCTTCCAGTCTATTGGCGTTCCCGGCGGCTGACAATATTCCGGGAATCAGCAAGAACAAACAGGTTATCCAGGTTTTGGTTGAATTCAAGGCAGCCTCTCGCACAATATGGCAAACATTACAGCGCTCTATTCGTCAAAGAGCAAATGCCTAATTATATAAAAAGCCTGAAGCACTGGAATAAAATCATAAAGCACCTGTACTTGCTGCTAATTTTGGTAACGTGGGCCGCAGGATCTGGCTCTTTTCCTCGTTAGGGAAAAATCAGGAAAAAAGTTCAATGCATTTTAAAGAAGGGCAGGGCTTTACTTTAAAATGAAAATCTACGGCGATAGGCACCGCCGTAGATCAGTAAGCGTTCAAGCCACTCTTGCAATAAAGGACCTGAACCATACGGTTGCAGGTAACAGAATGTTACTCAAACAACCTTATTGCGCAGGCCATACTTGCACGCCGTTATCTATAGCCGGCATATCGCGGTTAAGCTGGTCGGCAGTTGGCGTGATGGTGATGTCTAACCCTGCACCGCAATCTGCCGGCAGGGGATTAGGATCAACTTTTACAGTAGTCGCAGTTGCCGGAGCTCCATCTATGTTTCTGACTACTTTCAGCGTAGCTGGGGTATGTTCTGCAGTACCGTCGAAATTAGAACCAACCATAGGCGACCACAGGTTGACGTTTTCGTCGCTGAATCCGCCAACATTGGTCAGTTTACAAACATCGGCGACAGGCACTACGAAAGTGACGGTCTTGGCGCAAGATGCAGCTTTGATCTTGATGGCGTCTGTCTTGAAGGGAACCAGTCCGACATAGTTGTGAGCCGGCAGAGCGCCGCCGCCTGTCCAGAAGCCAACCGTGTTGGTTGTTTGTGGATTAGTTTTCTGGCCTTCGGCTGAAAAGACTTCTTTGCTATAGACTTTTTTAGCATAACCTTCCCCAGCGCCTTCGATCCAATCCGTTACGGCGCCGGCAGTAGCAGGCGTAACATCCGCAGCTGCTCCAACTGGCTTGGAGGTAACGGTAGCGGTTGAGTCGGGAAATACCACGCTCGTGCCCATCACTGGCGCCTCACCGCAACCATGTCCAATCACTACATTATTGTAGACTCGGGTGTTTTCAAGAATGGTCGAAGTTTGCAGTCGGGTATGGGCAAAGCCGCTTTGGCTTGCTGCCAATATAGCGGTTGTCATTGAGCAAAGGGCCAGTTTTTTAAATTGTGTCGAGCTTAGCATTGAAGTCCTCCGAGGACATTTTATTGTTGTTAATAGTATTTTTAATGAAAGGCAGAAGTACCGAATCGCTCCGTCAGCCTTGTGTTTAAAGTACTTCAATATAAAAGCACAAAACGTGCCATAAGACTTATTGGTGTTTAGGAGAAGAGCGGTTCTTAACTGAATGGATTGTAATAATCTCTAACTATATGACTTTTAATGATTAGCATACCGAGATTGCAACGTTTTTGGTGCATGTAGAGAAGCGGCCGCTTTCACATGATAAAAGTAGAAACCCTCAAAAAACGACTCGGGTATTTAGCAATGTAATAGTTTTTTGTGTGATATGCCCTGATTTTCAGCGCTCGCCTTTACTGGAAAGTCGATATACTGGATCATTAAATAAAAATGCGTGATATGGCTCATAAAAAATAAGTCATTTAACATAGTTTAATTATTCTGCTTCGGATTTATGGATGCGTCCATGCCTCATTTTGCATGAAAACTGTAGGGTTTTTTACACTAGTAGATAAAACGATCGGATTTTACGATGACGAATTTGTAAAGATGATTGGCAAGAGCTCAAAAGTAAGTAGTTAAGATAGAGAGCCCGTTTTTTAATAAGCTATTGCCAGATGCCAAGAAGGAAGGTATCTGATCGGCTGTTTAAAAATATTTCTGCCGATCAGATTAAGGGATAAGTCATTCAATAACAGAAGCTTACGGGTAAACAGTGCTGGCCCTAGGGCCGATATCGTCTTCTTCTATCACATAGCTGACTGGAGTGCCCACCTCTAACTGATCAAATCCGCCTACCACACTATTTCTATGGAAATAGATTTCACGGCCATCTATGGTTTCGATAAAGCCATGATCCTGCTCAGGCAGCAAGCGCGCTACCGTTCCTGTTTTCTGCAGGTCATGAGTTTTGACTTCACCACGCTGAACACGGGCATAGTCTTCGAGTTGCCTTACAGCTGCCCTGAAAGCATCCCGTATGGCAACATAAATGTCTTCATGGGCTTGCTTATCGTGATGTTCCCGGCTGATGACCAGCTCTTTTCGGGGAGTCGTGATATCGATGCGGATATGGTATTGATTGCCCTGATGATGATGCTGGTGTTCTGACTCTACGGCAACCCGGCAGCTCATGATATGGCTATGGAATCTATCCAGTTTGGCTACTTTCTCGCGGATTCTGGCTTCTACGGCCTCAGAATGAGGTATGCCGCGAAAGGTAATCTGTAATGGGATTTGCATGATTATTCACCTGCTCAGATAAAGTATGAATGACAGAAATAGCTGCTGTGTGGCTGGGCTACAAAATAGATGCCGGTATTCCGGCTTGAGCCCGGTAGAGCACCGGATGATCTGCCAAGGCTGGGCTTGGCGTGCAATAGCAGTACATGAACCGACAACGGCAACAAAATCAACCAGACAATTACAATGATGCTGAAGTGTTTGATACCGCTCCATATTCGGGTCCTCGGTAATGCCGACCGCAGCAGTTCCACTATTAGAACCGCATCCATGGCGCTACCCAGGAACAGGGTAAAGAGCGCAAAAAATCGATTATGCTGAATCAGTAGAGCGGTAAGCGGCATGCGCCCCCCGCTCGCTATCATAAAAATAAACCAAATGCAGGCTATCAATAGAAAGCTTTTCCGAACTTCGCTCATTGATTCAATATATTGGTTTATATTCATGGACCGTTGCTCTATTATTTTCATAACCGGATTCCTTAGTATTTTTAAACCAACTTGTGCGTAAGTCTGGTCAGGAAAAGGCCTAATATTGATCAACAAGTTTCGTTTTATTATTGGGTTTTGCTATTCGGGCTTCTATGGTTTTTTCTTCGCCTTGGCGGAAGATATGAAGAATGACCTTATCGCCCACTCGCATTAATGCAATGCTGTTGCTCAGCCTGGTTGTGGTATCCACCGGTTGACCGTTAATGGCAATGACGATATCCCCTTTTCTCAACCCCGCTTTATCGGCCGGGGAGCCGGGAACAACACCCGAAATAACAGCGCCTTCCTGTCGATCAATATTAAACACCCGAGCCAGGCTCGGGGTGAGACTTTGAATTTGAATCCCTAGCTGGCCTCGCTCAATATTGCCATATTGGATGATTTGACTGACAACGTGATAAGCCGTGTTAATAGGAACCGCGAAGCCAATGCCGACATTGCTGCCATTAGGGCCGACTATGGCTGTATTGATGCCGATCAATTCGCCTTGCAAATTAACCAGAGCTCCGCCGGAATTTCCGGGATTGATTGACGCGTCAGTTTGAATAAAGTCCTCATAGCCTTCCAGGCCCAGGCTGGAGCGGCCCAATGCGCTGATTATGCCGGAGGTGACTGTCTGGCCAAGGCCGAAAGGGCTGCCTATTGCAACGACGATATCGCCGACCTGTAATACATCAGAATTACCTTGGGGAAGCGCGACTAATTTGTCGGATTTGATTTTAATCAAGGCTACTTCTGTGTTTGGGTCGCTGCCTACCACAGTCGCGTTATAGCTTCGGTTATCTTGCAATGTCACTGTTATTTGGTCGGCCTTGTCAATAACGTGATGATTAGTAATGACATAGCCTTTGCTGGCATCGATGATAACGCCTGATCCAAGATTTTGGACTTCCCATTCCATCGCCTTGTTTGACTTGTCATATAGATGACGATAGGAAGGGTCTTTCAATAAAGGGTTTTCTCTTTGACTGAATCGTATACGAGTGGAAATATTGACGACAGCCGGAATGACTTTTTTTAGCATTTCCGGCAGAGGGTTATTGCTCGTAGGAACTTGAGCCCATGCATCTATTACCTGTAAATGAGCTGATATTGCCGTCATTAGAGCAATTGCCAAGGAATATATGAAAAACTGTTTTTTCATAGTTGCTCCGTACCTCATTGCTAGTGGCAAATTTATTCTAAGTTGAAGATTAGAACCGGTATGCGGGCAAAAATTCTAAATTAATTATGCTTTTCGTTAGAATTTATACGCTGATTCAGCTCAGTTGAGCGATATTTAACCCAATAGTTAAGTAAGAACTGCTTCAGGCATATATCTAAAGAATCGGCCAAAACAGGATGAGGAGTATGCAGTTAATACCTTATTATAGAGCGGCTATTGGACATTGAAGCTTTTCATATCATTATTATTGTTGAGTATGCGGATATATTTGCGCTGGACGTCCAGCAGCCCTTCATCCTGAAGTTGACTAAAAGCCCGGCTTACCGTTTCTTCAGCGAGGCCAAGATAATCAGCTATGTCACGCCGGCTCATAGGCAAATTGAAAGAATTCGCGGAGAATCCGCGCTCGCTGAGATTTCGAGACAGATCATTCAAAAAAATGGCGAGGCGTGCGGGCGCGCTTCTATTGCCCCGCAATTCCATCAAATGCTTGTTCTGAACGATTTCACGGCTCATCAGCTTGACAAATTGATGGCCGAGTGAAGGGGCGTTGTCAGCCAGCTTTTGATATTGATCAAACGGTATTTTACAAAGACTGCAGGTATTCAGCGTTGTCGCGTTGCAGTCATAAAAACCGGAACTGATCGCACTTAATCCTATGATATCGCCAGGAAAATGGAATTGAATGATGTGTTCGTGACCATCTCCGAAAACACACCAGGATTTGATCGTGCCGGAACGGACCAGATACAGGTATCGAAATGGCTGTTCTGCATGAAAGATATGTTGGCCGCTGTCCAGATAATATTGTTGAGAAATGATGCTTTGCAGTTGTTGCTTAATGTTTTATTGGCTGGCACGCTGCATAGTCCCGTATTGGG
>CAYPJI010000050.1:0-11386 GCA_964411045.1 uncultured Methylobacter sp.
ATCCGGCGGCTTATGAACTGCTGAAAAAAGCTCAAACAACGGCCGTGTTCCAGCTTGAATCCCGGGGCATGAAGGAACTGATCAAAAAGCTTAAGCCTGACTGTTTCGACGACATTATCGCGCTGGTGGCGCTGTTCCGGCCCGGACCGCTGGAATCGGGCATGGTGGACGATTACATCAACGTCAAGCACGGGGCCAAGGCCGAATACGCGCATCCCTTGCTGATACCGATCCTGAAGCCGACCAATGGCGTTATTCTGTATCAGGAGCAGGTGATGCAGATTGCGCGGGAAATGGCGCAATATACCCTAGGCGGCGCCGATATGCTGCGGCGCGCGATGGGAAAGAAAAAGCCGGAAGAGATGGCCAAGCAGCGTGAAGTATTTACGGAGGGCGCTGTCGCCAATCAGATCGATGAAGGCATCGCGACCTATATCTTCGACCTGATGGAAAAATTCGCCGGTTACGGTTTCAACAAGTCGCACTCGGCCGCCTATGCGCTGGTGGCGTATCAGACCGCCTGGCTGAAGGCGCATTACCCGGCCGCGTTTATGGCGGCGGTGCTGTCCTCGGATATGGACAATACCGACAAGGTCGTGGTGCTGATTGAGGAATGCCGACAGATGAAGCTGGCCATCTGTCCGCCGAATATCAATGTGTCCAATTTCCGCTTTACTGTCAATGACAAGGGCCATATTGTCTACGGTATCGGCGCCATCAAGGGCGTAGGTCAGGCGGCCATTGACGACATGCTGAAGGAGCGGGATGAAAACGGCCCGTTTACCGGCTTGTATGATTTGTGCAAGCGCGTCGACTTGAGAAAAGTCAATCGGCGCGTGCTGGAGGCGCTGATTCGTGCCGGCGCATTCGATGAGTTTGACGATAATCGGGCCGGCCATCTGGCCGAGCTGTCTACGGCTTTGAGAGTGGCTGAGCAGCACGGCAAGATGGCGCAGACAGGCCAGAATGATTTATTCGGACTGACGGTCAATGCCGAGGATCATGCCGAAGAAACCGAAGCTTATTCAACTACTGTCGAGCCTTGGTCCGAAAAGGATCGTCTGGCAGCGGAAAAGTTAACGCTGGGCCTGTTTCTGACCGGTCATCCTATTGACCAGTACGAGGCGGAACTGAAAGAGTTTACGCATGGGAAAATAGCCAGTTTGACCGCCAATGTCGAGCGTGCAGGCCCTCAACGGGGCATGAAAGGCAAGATGGAAGCGCGAGTTGCCGGGTTGGTCGTGGAAATCAGAACCCGACAGACCAAGCAGGGAAAAATGATGGGGTTTGCCACGCTGGATGACAGGTCCGGCCGGCTCGAAATTGCGGCGTTTAACGATGTTTATGAAAAATACCGCGATATCTTTGCGCGCGATACGCTGCTGGTCGCTGAAGGTCCGCTGGCGGTTGACGATTATTTGGGCACCCTGCGCTTAACGGTAGAGAAACTCTACAGCATGGATCAGGCCCGGGATGCTTTCGCCAGAGGGATTCAGCTGACATGGCAGGCCGAAGAGCATGACGATGCATTTCTGCAGAGATTAGGTGAGATGCTCAGTCCCTTCAAGGGCGGCGGGTGTCCGGTACTGATGAATTACAAATCGCGCCAGGCGAAGGCAACCGTGCGTCTTGGCGATGAGTGGCGTGTGCAGGCAACAGATGAATTGATTATGCGCCTGAAACGTCTGCCGGGAGCCAGCGAAGTGGAAGTTAAGTACAAGTAATGATCGCCGCGAAGCATAAGTTTTTATGCTTCGCGGCGATTCATAATGCAACCGATCGATTAAGAGTCGGAGCCAGATTCTTGTGTTACGGGTTCAACTCTAGCCCTTGGTTCAGCGGCAGGTTTCGGCGATTCTGAAACCGGCTGGCTGGTGTTTTCATGGGCCTGCGGCTCATGGCGCTCTATTCTTTCGGCTCTTTCAGCAAAATCGTGAGCATAGGGCCGAGATTCGCTTCGGGCTTCTTTGGGCGCTTCGTCTGAAACGGCATGGATTTCGCCATTTGTATCGCCATTGGAATCAGGTTTTTTGTAATTAGGATTACGCGGTCTTCTGCGATTAGGTCCTCTTCTGTTTCTGCTGCTGGATGGTTTCTGCGCTTGCTGTTCCGCTACCGGCGCGGCATTTTCGGCAGGCTTTTCCGCTACTTCCGGCTCTGCGACAGGCTCGCTTTTAGCCGGCTCGCTTTTTGCCTCAGGCACGCCAGCAGCAGCCTCGGAGGGGCGCTTGCCGTTTCTGTCCTGACCGCGGCCGCCACGCTTGGGGCGAGGGCCGCGCCTGCTATCGCGGTTTCTGCTCGGCTGGGTTTCATCTGCGCCTCTGGCCTTCTCGGGGGCACCTGTCGAGGCCTCTTTTTCTTTTCTCTCGGGTTCGGGTTCTGCGCTTAGAATGTTCGGGCCAATCAGTTTATACCAGAAGCGCTTGATCAGACCGGCTGAAACGTTCTTTTGCATCGGAGCCGGGGATTCCGGTAAAAATTCCCTGATAGCCGCCCTCTCGACTTTTTGCCTGACTTGCTGGGCAAATTCCGGAATTGTGATCTCTTCTTCTTTTATCTGCTGATAGCTGGGTTTTTCTTCGATGGCATCCTTTTCCTTGATGCGCTCGATGTCATAAGCCGGTGTCTCCAGATGTTTACTGGGCAGGATCACGATGGTGACTTTCAGTCTTGATTCAACCTGCTCAATGGCGTGGCGTTTTTCATTCAGCAGAAAAGTGGCGCACTCAATCGGCAAGTGGGCGATGACTTTTTCCGTGCCTTTTTTCATGGCTTCTTCTTCAAGAATACGCAGCACGGCCAGCGCAACCGATTCCACATTGCGGATAGTGCCTTGGCCTTTGCAACGAGGGCAGGGCAGTTGCGTGGAATCGCCCAGTGACGGGCGCATTCTCTGCCTGGACATTTCCAATAGACCAAAACGCGAGATGCGGCTGGTTTGAATACGTGCACGGTCAATTTTTAATGCATCGCGCAGACGATTCTCAACAAGACGCTGGTTTTTATTCGACATCATGTCGATGAAGTCGATGACGAACAGGCCGCCCAAGTCGCGCAATCTGAGCTGACGGGCAATTTCATCGGCCGCTTCGAGGTTGGTATTGAGAGCGGTTTCTTCAATATCGCTGCCTTTCGTGGCGCGCGCCGAGTTGATATCGATCGAAGTCAAGGCTTCGGTATGGTCGATGACCAGTGAGCCGCCGGAAGGCAAAGGCACTTCACGGCCGTAAGCCAATTCAATCTGCGATTCGATCTGATAGCGGCTGAATAGCGGAACCGAGTCCTGATACAGTTTTGCTTTCGGCAAAAAGTGCGGCATGACCTGCTTCAGGAACTTCTGTACCAGCTTGAACGAGGATTCGTTGTCTATCAGAATCTCGTCAATGTTGCCGCGCAAGTGGTCGCGTAGCGCACGTATGATGACATTGCTTTCCTGAAATACCAGAAACGGTGCGATTTGTTCGCTGGAAGTGCGCTCTATGGCTTCCCATAACTGCATCAGGTAGTTTAAATCCCATTGCAGTTCTTCGGCATTTTTGCCGCAGCCTGCCGTGCGCACGATCAAGCCCATGCCGTCCGGAATGTCCAGCGCCGTCATTACTTCACGCAATTCGCTGCGGGTTTCGCCTTCGATGCGGCGCGAAATGCCGCCTGCCTTTGGATTGTTTGGCATCAGTACCAAATAAGTGCCGGCCAGGCTGATATAGGTCGTTAAGGCCGCGCCTTTATTGCCGCGCTCTTCCTTTTCAATCTGAACCAGGATTTCCTGACCTTCTTTAATCTGATCTTTAATGGATGGGCGACGACCCTCGGTTTCCGAGCCGTCTTGAGTTTGGCGGTAGGCGGGAGAAATTTCCTTAAAAGGTAAAAAGCCGTGTTTTTCAGCACCATAATTTACAAATGCTGCTTCGAGGCTGGGCTCTACGCGGGTAATGATGCCTTTGTATATATTGGACTTTTTTTGTTCTTTAGAAGGGACTTCTATGTCAAAATCATACAGTTTTTGACCGTCTACCAATGCGACTCGCAGTTCTTCTGCCTGCGTAGCGTTGATAAGCATTCTTTTCATTCAATTATCCTTGTGGTTTCCTGCTCCATTATCAGAATTTACTGATCAGACTGGGTTAGGGTCTAGTGCTAAGTAAGTTTGTAAGGTCAAACTAGATTCATTTTTCTGGCCAATAACGCGTCAGACTTGTTTTTTTACGGTTTTGTTTTTTCCGTCATCTAAGCGTTGCAGTTGGTATCTTGACCTCCAAGACGTGAAGGCAACGATAATTGGCACGGACAACTACTAAGCAAATAAATATTCTTTTTTCAGTCTTGCTGTAAATTCTGTCTTAAACAGGAGTTATAAATCGTTCGTCATGGGTCGAACGCTACCCGAAAAATCGTATTTGAAGACTCAGCATCGTAATCGGCTGTTTTATCTTCATTTGGGTTGCCGGTTCAGTTTCATCATGGAAATCTGCCGAGCAAAAGTATGTTTTTTATATTCAAACTTGCTTAATATAGCAACCTTATCGCTCTACATCAATTTAAAGAATCAATCCTAACGAGATGCTGGTATTATCTACATCATGAATTCAGAAGAACAAAGCGCGCCAAAAGTTCAATTTGTCGAAATTACGGAAGAAAATAGTGATCAACGATTGGACAATTTTTTAATTACCCGCTTGAAAGGTGTTCCTAAAAGCCGCATATATCGTATTGTTCGCAAAGGCGAGGTCAGAGTCAACAAAGGTCGTGTGGACGTCAAGTACCGCCTGGAAGCGGGCGATATCGTCAGAATTCCGCCGGTCCGGGTATCGGAAAAAACCGAGGAAACATTTGTCGGCCAGAATTTGAGGAATGCCCTGCAAAAAAATATTTTATTTGAGGATGATGCCTTTTTAATTTTGAACAAGCCTTCGGGTTTTGCCGTTCACGGCGGCAGCGGCGTAAATTCGGGTATCATCGAAGGTCTCAGGCAGGTAAGGCCGGAGGCTCATTTTCTGGAGTTGGTGCATCGACTGGACCGCGATACGTCCGGTTGTTTGTTGATTGCAAAGAAGCGTAGCGCTTTGCGCAAGCTGCATGAACTTTTCCGCAGTGATCAGGTTCAAAAAACCTACGTAGCCCTATTGGCAGGCCAATGGGCCAAGAAGCAAGCTATAGTTACTGTACCTCTGCAAAAGAATGTCAATAAAGGCGGCGAGCGTATGGTGGTCGTCAGCCAATCCGGCAAGCAGGCCGAAACGGCTTTCAAGCGTCTGAAATTATTCCCAAGTGCAACGCTGGTCGAAGCTTCACCGAAAACGGGGCGCACTCACCAGATACGCGTGCACGCCGCCTGGCTGGGACATCCTATTGTCGGCGACGAGCGTTATGGTCTGGACGAGGTTAACAAGGCATTTAAGAGCAGAGGCTATAAACGTTTGTTTTTGCATGCGCAGAAACTGAAGTTCCAGCATCCGGTCAGCGGGGAATTACTGAAAATTTTCGCTCCTCTGCCGCAGGATCTGGAGGAACTATTAAACAATGAAGAACCGGTTTGATTTAATTATATTTGATTGGGACGGTACTTTAGTCGATTCCATCGACTGGATCGTCAGTTGCTTGCAACAAGCCGCGGCATCGTGCAATTGCACTGTTCCGGAGCGGCAAGCGGCGAGGGATGTGATCGGCTTAAGCACCGAAAATGCAATGCGGACCTTATTTCCGGAAGCCGACGAAGAAATCCGGGATCAGCTAATGTCCTATTACATTCAGGCATTTTTCGCAAGGCAGACTAGCCAGGATGATTTATTTGAAGGCGTTTATGAGATGCTGGTGCAGCTGAAACGGGCGGGCTTTCAGCTGGCTGTAGCGACCGGAAAGAGCCGAACCGGCTTGGAAAAGGCTCTGCAGGCGACAGGAACCGAAGATTTGTTTCACATCACGCGCTGTGCCGATGAAACCGCTTCGAAACCCGACCCCGCCATGGTTTTGGATATTATTCAGCATATGGAGGCCGCCAATGAGCGAACTCTTATGGTAGGCGACTCGATTCACGACATGCAAATGGCGCTCAATGCACAGATTTCATCAATCGCCGTATCGTGCGGAGCGCATTCAAAAGACATATTGCAACAATACAATCCGTTGATATGCTTACAGCGGCCGACGGAATTACTGGATATTATTGGAGGTTAAATCAAGTAATGGAAAATCAACAAGATAACCAAATTAAAATGACTGCCGGGTGGGAGCGTGAAGTTCTTGAGAAAGTGGCTTTGGCGGCCGTTACAGAGCAAGCAAGAGCAAGACGCTGGGGCGTTTTTTTCAAATCCCTTGTATTTTTATATCTATGCGTCATATTAACCCTGTTCACATTTCCGAATATTATGGAGGGCATGAGCGGCGATAGTGAGGATCATACGGCAGTTGTTGATATAGTCGGAATGATCGCGGAGGATAAGGACGCCAATGCCGATAGCATTATAAAAAGTCTGAAGAATGCGGTAAAAGATACGAATACCAAAGGCATTATTCTGCATGCCAATTCACCTGGCGGCAGTCCGGTTCAATCATCCTATGTTTATGATGAAATCAGAAAGATAAAAAAAGAGCATCCTGACCTGCCGATTTACACTGTAGTCAGCGATATTTGCGCTTCAGGTTGCTACTATATCGCTTCAGCGAGCGATAAGATTTTTGTCAACCAGGCCAGCCTTATCGGTTCCATAGGTGTTCTCATGGATGGCTTTGGATTTGTTAATGTGATGGAAAAATTGGGCGTCGAACGTCGGTTGCTGACGGCAGGCACGCATAAAGCCATGCTGGATCCGTTTTCGCCGCCTAAAGAAGATGAAACACGCTACATGCAGGGGCTGCTGGATCAGGTTCATCAACAATTTATCGGCGCCGTTAAAGCCGGCCGCGGCGACAGGCTTAAGAATGCGCCTGAACTCTTTTCGGGACTGGTTTGGACCGGTGAAGAAGGCGTCAAGCTTGGCGTTGCCGATGCGTTTGGCAGTGATGACTACGTTGCCAAGGAAGTTATTGGCGTCGAGAATAAAGTCGACTTTACGCAACAGGAACAATTGCTGGACAGAATTGCAGGCAAATTGGGTGCATCTTTCGGACAAGCTATCGGCACTATGGCTAAAGGAATGTCATTGCAGTAGCGGATTCAGTTCGGATTCAGCGTGGTGATTTAAAATCCTTTCCGCTCAATGTATTCTCCTGATTGTAAAAATCCGGGCACGGTTACTTTCGGCAATGGCTAATAAACAATAACTTAAGCTCTGGATCATCCATGAGAAATTTGATTAAACTGCTCGCATTGGTCTTGTTATTTTCCAATGTCTGTTATGCGGAAAGCGCTGTCATGCTGGCGCGCGTCAGCCTGGATCAGGCTACGAAACAAATCATTAAAAAAGGCGGTAAAAGAGTGTTGGGCGCTCAAACTGAGATAATTAACGGCAGGGAAGTGCATGTTATTAAAGTTCTAACACCCGATGGACGTATTCAGCATTATTTGATTGATGCCGAGACCGGTGAATTAATCGGTTAATTTAAGGAAGAAAAAACATGCGTATTCTTGTTGTCGAAGATGAAGTAACCCTTTGCGAACAGATCCAGGAGTTCCTGGCGGACAAAGGTTTTGCCGTCGATACGGCTCATACGGGCAGCGATGGTTTTTATATGGGTAAGGAGTATCCGCTCGATGCAGCTGTCGTTGATATTGGGCTTCCTGATTTTTCCGGCATCGAGTTGATCAAACGCCTGCGCAAAAACAACATTAAAATACCGATCCTGATCCTGACGGCCAGGAGTCGATGGCAGGAGAAAGTGGAAGGGCTGGAAGCCGGTGCGGATGATTATCTGGTCAAGCCTTTCCACTATGAAGAGTTATTGGCCAGGATAAATGCCTTGATCAGGCGTTCCGCCGGACTGGCGCATCCCGTTTTGAGCCACGGCAATATAGAGCTGGATACCGTAGCGCAGGAAGTCTCCGTTGGCGGAGTGAAGCTGGAGCTGACGGCTTATGAGTACAAGGTGCTGGAATACCTGATGTTCCGTAAAGGCGAAATCGTTTCGAAATCCGTTCTGACCGCGCACATTTACGATGAAGATTTCGATCGTGACAGTAATGTCATTGAAGTTTTTATCGGCCGCTTGAGGAAAAAACTCGATCCTGACGGCACCTTAAAACCCATTGAAACATTGCGCGGCCGAGGTTATCGCGTGCCGATCATTCCTTTCTGATATAACCATTTCTGCAAAAGTGCTTAACGTGCTTTTGTGTCTTATTTTTCCTTAAAGGCATCGTGTGCAGACCAGATCTTTAAGCTTTCGATTACTGGCAGCCGCCGGCTTGGTGCTTGCCGCCTTCTTTGCGTTGGTGGCTGTCGTTCTTGAACAGAGTTTTCGCGAAAGTGCCGAGCAGGTGTTGAAGGAAAAATTGCAAGTCCAGGTTTACTCGCTTCTGTCCGCCGCCGATCTTAAGAATTCCGGTCAATTGGTTATGCCCGCCGATTTGCCTGAGCCCCGGTTTACCAATCCGGGATCAGGTCTTTACGGATTTATTCAGCAAATAAAAAAGGGCAAGCCGTCATTGGTCTGGCATTCGGCTTCGGCTATCGGTCTGGACCCGGTGGCGCCGCCGGCTGAATTAAGCGCGGGCGACACAGCTTTTTTATTGGATGAGCAGGGACGCTACTATGCGCTGCATTATGATGTGATTTGGGAAAGCCGGGCCCATGTGGAGCGCGAATATACGTTCACCGTGACTGAAGATGCCGAGTTTGTAAAAGGCCAGGTGGAGCGTTTTAAAGCGGCGTTGAGATTCTGGCTGCTGGCGATAGGACTGGTCCTGATTTTTATTCAGTTTGCCGTGTTGCGCTGGAGCTTAAAGCCGCTGCGCGTTGTCGTCAGGGATCTTGAGGCGATAGAAAAAGGCAAAAAAACTCGGCTGGACGGCCGTTATCCGACGGAGTTGCAAGGCTTGGCAGGAAATCTGAATGCCCTGATCAGCAGTGAACGGGCGCATTTGGAGCGGTATCGCAATACTCTGGCTGATCTGGCGCACAGCCTGAAAACGCCGCTGGCCATCCTGCGGGGGTGCGCCGAATCTTTCAGCGATAACAGGGAGACCGTACAAGAGCAGATTTTTCGCATGAACGAAATTGTCGAATATCAATTGCAGCGAGCCGCCGCGAAAGGCGAGCACCAGATTACCCGAACAGTGGATGTGGCGGTCATTATTAAAAAAATTATCGCATCGCTCAGCAAAGTTTATATTGATAAAGGCATTGCCTTCGATATTGATGTTCCCGAGTCTTGCCAGATCTATTGCGAAGAAGGCGACTTTTACGAAATTGCGGGCAATTTGCTGGATAATGCCTGTAAATGGTGCCGTCAGAAGATTAGTATCAGCGTTTCGTTTCATGACCCGAAAGCCAATGACGGCTTTTCGGTGTTGCTGCAGATTGAGGATGACGGTTCCGGCATTCCTGCCGATAAGCTCAAGGAGATTCTGAAAAGAGGGGTTCGGGCCGATGAAAACATTCATGGGCACGGCATCGGCATGGCGGTGGTCTACGAATTAACGGGGCTTCTGGGCGGCAAGCTGGAAGGGGGCAAAAGCAAGGCGTTGGGCGGCATGAGTTGGCGCGTTTGCTTACCGTGATTTCGGATTTATATGCCTTTGCTTCGGTTCTCCATGCGCCTTAGGAATTCGGTCAGGATCAATACATAAAGCTCATCGCCCAGGTATTTGTCTTCAATGCCGCTGTCGATGTTTGGATTGTCGTTCACTTCTATTACATAGCCCTTGCCGTTTTTTTCCTTGACGTCCACGCCGTACAAGCCGTTGCCTATCGGTTGCGTGGCTTTCAGCGCTGCTTCCAATACGGCTTTGGGTACTTCAAAAGTCGGCAGGGTATCAAAGTTTCCGCTATCGGTCCGGTTGCTGCCGTGACGGTAAATCTGCCAGTGGTTTTTAACCATATAATAACGGCAGGCATATAAAGCCTTATTGTTGAATACGCCGATGCGCCAGTCAAAATCCGTATATAAAAATTCCTGAGCCAGAAGCAGTGCCGATTTTTGAAACAATTCCTCGACTTTAAGATCCAGTTCTTGTCGATTATGAACTTTAACAATGCCTCGGGAAAAAGAACCGTCCGGTATTTTGATGACCACCGGAAAGCCGGCTTCTACTTCCAGTTTATCCAGATGTTCGGCGTTGCCTTTATGCAGAAGCCAGGTTCTTGGCGAAGGGACGCGATGCGTGCGAAACAGATCGGCAAGGTACACTTTGTTCGTGCAACGCAGGATAGAGGTCGGGTCATCGATGACTACCAAGCCTTCGGCCTCGGCTTTTTTGGCAAAGCGGTAGGTGTGATGATCTATGGCAGTGGTTTCACGGATAAACAAGCCGTCAAATTCAGACAGGCGGATATAGTGCTGCTGCGATATCAATTCAACTTCAATGCCCAGCTGTCTGCCGATTTTGATGAATTTTTTAAGGGCAGCGAGGTTGCTCGGCGGCAGTTTTTCTTCCGGGTTGACCAGGATGGCAAGATCGTAGCGCGCGGCTTTACGGGCGCGGCCTTTGCGCCAGACTTTTTTGCTGAACTGGTCCAGTGCTTCGGCAAAAATTGTTTCCTGTTCTTCGCTCAGGCCTCCGTGTGAAATGGCTTTTAAGCTGGTAATCTCCCATTGCTGCCGAAAACGCAGCGTGACTTCCAAGATCGGGCAGGGGAAGCGCTCAAACAATAGCCTTGCCAATTCGTTAAAAGCCGGATCGGATGTAGTGCCGAAATAAGTCAACAAGGTAACGTCAGTGCCCTGGCTATGGCTTTTAAAGGCCCGATTCAAGGTCTGGGACAAGCCTTCGAGTGGCGATCGGTATGAAGCGCTTTCAGTTTCCTTGCCGTAACTCTTAAAGGTGCGCGTCAGCGTCGTCGGGGACAGGTCTTCAAGTTGTAGTTGGTATAAGGATTTCTTGCCCAGATCGTTCAGTACCTTGACAGATGGAATAACGTGATGTCCTCTGGCTTCGGCCAGCAAAGAGCAATAATAGCCGTCTGAAAGATAACGATAGCTGCTGCAGAGATTGATAACGCGCGTGCGTTGTTGAGAGTCGCCTTGCTCGGTTGCCAGATAGGTTTCAAAGGCCATGACCTGGTCGCTGGGATAATAGGGTCCCCAATCAGTAAGATTATCGACAACCAGAATGGTACGCGCCATAGCAAGAAAAGCCTCAAATTAAGATAAAATATAATTTTGGAGCCAGTCAGATTTTTCTACAAGGAGTTTTTTGGGAGCTGGAAAAATATTTCATATTGGTCTGACTGGCGCTATGCTAAAGAAAAATTCTTAGGTAATCATTATGTCCTCTTCTCTTCCTGTCGCC
>CAYPJI010000051.1:0-8873 GCA_964411045.1 uncultured Methylobacter sp.
CATCCAGGCTAAACTGTTGCGTTTCCTGGAATCCGGAGAATGTCTGGCCGTAGGTGATGTTAAATCTTATAAGGTTGATGTCCGCGTTATTGCGGCGACAAACGCCGACCTGAGCAAGCAAATCGAAGCCGGCGAATTCAGACAGGATTTGTACTTCCGTTTGAATGTCGTGCCTCTGGAATTGCCGCCGCTGTCACAACGCACCGAGGACATTGAGCACCTCATCAAGCATTTCCTGACTTTTTTTGCCGACATACACTCAATCACAGCGCCTAAATTCAGCAAACAGGCACTGAAAATCCTGAAAGGCTACCAATGGCCCGGTAATATCCGTGAACTGCGCAACTTGTGCGAAAGGCTCAGCATTTTATTGGCCGGCAAGACCATTGAGCCGGAAAACCTGCCGCATGAGTTCAGCGCCTACAGCCGCAACACCAAAGCCACACCGTTCACACTGCCTGAAGTCGGCCTGCAACTGGATGCCTTGGAAGCCGACCTGATCCATCAGGCACTAAGCCGAACCCAGGGCAACCGCAGCAAATCGGCTAAATTGCTGGGCATTTCCAGAGATACGCTGCTCTACCGCATGCAAAAGCATGGGTATGCCTCACACTAAGGCAAGCCTGAATCATTATCGAGGAGCCGGAAAATCGTCTCAAGCGGCATATGCCGGCTCCGCTTAATATCCCAAGGCATCACAATCTGAGCGCTGTCAAAGGCGCCTTATCCACTGCGCAGTAACATTGTCGCTTTTTCCATTCCCGCGCAACATCGCCAACTGCACCAGCTTGCTCAACTCTGCTTCGCCGCTATCCCACTGAGCCAATTGCAATAGCTCGTGTTGTTTTATTTTCCCCCAAAAACCATCACTGCATAGAACAAACGTTTCTCCTTTTTCCATAGCCGGATACAAGCAGATCTCCGCCTCATGCGCTCTCAGCGCATTGATACAGCGCGTCAATTGATTCTGATAAGGGTGCTGCGCCATTTCCTGTTCGGTAATATCACCCTGGTTCATTAATTGCTGCGAGACCGAATGATCCAACGTGCGCCATAAAATCTGGTGCGGATTCATTCTGTATATACGCGTATCACCGCAATGAGCCGTTAGCACAAACCGTTTATCGAGATAAAGAATGGCGCACGTCGTATAGGCTTGCTCTACAGAACCATCCTGGCCGAATAAGCGTTTCATTTCATTAATGGCATTGGCTATCCAGATCGAAATTGTTTCAGCCGGATCGCGAGCCATCAGCCAACTGTAAGTCTCGGCAAATCGCAACATACCCTGACAGAAAAAATGCGAAGCCATTTCGCCGGCAAGATGACCGCCTAAACCGTCGGCAACTATAAACAGCGCATAAGCGTCATTGACGATATGCGCCATACAGTCCTGATTAACCTCTCGATCACCTGACAAGGTTAATTGGCAGAAATCCAGGTTCACTTATTTGCCGTAATAAGGACTCGTCAGCCTTGCATTCCTCATGACACGCTTCAAATCCCTGACCGTTTGGTCCAAACCTGATAATACTGCCTGAGCGATGATGGAATGCCCGATATTCAGCTCGACCAATTCAGGGATCGCGCATATCGCTTCAACATTATAAAAATGCAGACCATGGCCGGCATTGACCTGCAAACCCGCACTATGAGCATAGCGGGCGGCCTGCCTGATGCGTTCCAGTTCTTCGTTTTGCAGCCTTGAATCCTTGGCATCGGCATAGCGGCCGGTATGTAACTCCACAACCGGTGCCCCGGCTTTAACGGCGGCATCAATCTGGGCTTCGTCAGGATCAATAAAAAGCGATACTTCAACGCCAGCCGTCGCCAATTGCTCACAGGCCCATTGCATGCGCGGCAGATTACCGGCCACATCCAGGCCGCCTTCGGTAGTCAGTTCTTCACGCTTTTCAGGCACGAGACAGCAGGCATAAGGCTTGACTTGCCTCGCAATACCGATCATCTCATCAGTCACTGCCATTTCCATATTGAGTCGGGTATGGATCATGTCTTTCAGCAGGAAAATATCCCTGTCCTGAATATGGCGGCGATCCTCGCGCAAATGCGCCGTTATCCCGTCGGCGCCGGCCTGCTCCGCTACTAATGCGGCCTGAACCGGTTCCGGATACATTGTGCCTCGCGCTTGCCTCAAGGTAGCGACATGGTCGATATTGACGCCTAATAAAATTAAGTTCTTATTCATTTTTTAATATACCTGATATTTTATTAATAACCGTGCGGCTTTTGAGCGGTTTACCCTGCAGATGAGAATCGATGACTGTTCTCATCAGTATTTTCGCTTCGCCCAGGACGTGAGGATCGTCGAATTCTCTGGACTTTATCGCCAGCAGAGTCTTTCCGGAAAAACGCCCATCGGCCGCCTCAACCGCCCCTTGCTGCGCATCAAAGGCATAATGCTTTAACGGGCTCACTAAGGCGCCATTGATATCGCGTTCCAACTGCAGTCCGTAACCGACATGATCCATCAGATTTAATTCAAACAACCGCAAGGTTGCTTCTATGTTATCGCCATTTGCCAGGCGTGATAAGCAGCTTGCGTAATCGTTGAATACTTCAGGATGCGGATCGTATTTATGCAAAAAGCGACTGATCAGTTCATTAACATAGAAGCCGCAATAGAAGGCAAGCCCTCCCAGTTGCACGAATGGCAGAGCGATTTCAACATCCGTCAGTGTTTTTAGCTCTGCCTTGCCGACATAGGAAATGAGCAGCGGAATGAAAGGTTGCAGCATCCCGGCTGTTTTAGACTTTGATTTTTTTACACCTTTCGCCATCAGAGAAAGCCTGCCGAAATCTCTGGTCAGCACATCGATGATCAGGCTGGTCTCCCGGTACTTGCGATGCTGTAAAATAAATGCAGGCTGTAGATAAACTGCTGGTTCAGTCATTAAACCCTAAATTCTGCAGCGCGCGCTCATTATCCGACCAGCCTTTTTTGACTTTAACCCAAAGCTGTAGATAAACTTTCTGGCCGATCAGTTTTTCGATGTCATGCCGGGCATCCGTACCGATTTTCTTCAACATCTCGCCGTCTTTGCCAATGACGATATTCTTCTGAGTCGACCGCTCCACCCAAATGATGGCATAGATCTTGGCGATCCCAGGCTTTTCTTCATAGCGTTCAATCTCAACCGTCAACGCATAAGGCAACTCATCGCCCAATCTCCGAGTCAGCTTTTCCCTGACGATTTCAGCGCACAGAAAACGCTCGGGGCGGTCTGTAATCTGGTCTTCAGGGTAGATCAATTCGCCTTCGGGCAACAACTCCATAACCGCTTCTTCAAGCTGATCAAGGTTTGTGCCTTTCAATGCAGAGATAGGAATCAAATGCTCGAATGGAAAACGGTGCTGTGCCTCGGCAAAGAAGGCCAGAATCGCATCCTTGTCCTTGACTTTGTCGACTTTATTGACAGCCAGAATGACCGGCAAGCCGGCCTGCTCCAGTTTTTTGAAGATGACTTCATCATACTCATGCCAGGATAAACCGTCGATCAGCCAGACAACCACATCGACCCCTAGGAGAGTCGTATCGGCCGTCCTGTTCAGATACCGGTTCAGCGCCCTTTTTTCACTGTCGTGCATGCCCGGCGTATCCATATAGATAGCCTGTCCGGCTTTTGTCGTATTGATGCCGAGAATGCGATGCCGGGTGGTTTGCGGCTTACGGGATGTAATGCTGATTTTTTGTTTCAGCAGGTGGTTCATCAAGGTGGATTTGCCGACATTTGGGCGCCCAATCAGCGCAACGTAACCGCAATTCATTTAGTGTCTTTACTCAGTAATTCGAGCATCTGTTCAGCCGCCGCCTGTTCTGCTCTTTTTCGGGAAATCCCTGTGCCGATACAAGCCTCGGCTATTAAAGGGATTGTGCATTTAACTTTAAACGTTTGTTCATGTGCGAGTCCGGATGTAGTCATTAAAACATATTCGGGCAATTCCATTTTCTTTGACTGCATCAACTCCTGTAGCTGGGTTTTAGGATCTTTCTGCCAGTTAGTCAGCGATAAATTTGCCAATTTCTCCGCAAACAATTCCAGTATCCAGCGCTGACAGGTTTCTATGCCCTGATCTATGAATAATGCGCCCATAATGGCTTCCAAAGCATCGGATAAAATGGAATCTCGCCGAAAACCTCCGCTCTTCAATTCCCCTGAACCCAGCAGCAAATAGTCGCCGACCTGATGTTTCCTGGCCAGATCCGCCAATGAGCTCTGATTGACCAGGCTGGCTCTTAACCGGCTCAACACGCCTTCGCTGGCATCGGGAAATAATTCATACAGCTTCTGGGCAATGACAAAGCCCAATATCGAATCGCCTAGAAATTCCAAACGCTCATTGTTATGGGCTCCGGCACTTCGATGGGTTAAAGCCTTGGCAAAAAGCTGCGGATTATCAAATGCCAGCCCGAGTTTTTTACATAATACGGCAGGCTTTCTTATCACTCCTGACCAACCTCAATAAAGTCATAGAATTCGGCTAACACGCTGAGATTGCCGAAAATTTTCACGACAGTCTCGTATTCGATTTCCACTTTCAGATAATTGCCATGCTTGGTGACTTTTATATCGTCCTGGGTCACATCATAGACATAATTCATAGTGAATCGTTTATCGAGAATGGTTCTGGCGTCTCGTTCGCTTTTAGCTTGAATGTCCGTCGTCTTCTCAAGGGCGGCCAGCGCATTGACAACTTTGCTGTGATCGATGTAGATCGGCGCAATTTTTAAAATCAATAATACAAAGAAAGCGATCAGGCCCAGGATAAAGGCTATAGAGATCAAAGTGAGCCCTTTCTGGCGTTTAGGCGAAAAATTCATATTCCCTCCGAACAATTAAATAAATTACCCATATAAGTGTAGTTTATTTCAGCACGGTGCCAATACGATCAAGACCTACGCCTTTATGCTGCCAATCCCAGCTCATCCAGATAAAAAATGCCTTGCCCACCAGATTCTCTTCAGGAACGACGCCCCAATAGCGGCTGTCATTACTGTTGTCCCGATTGTCGCCCATCACGAAATAACTTCCTTCCGGCACGATAAAAACGCCTTCAACCGTAGGCGATCCGTTTCTGATCAGAATGCTGTGTTCGATGCCGGAGAGATTTTCCAAGCGGTGTTCAGCACCGGTCATCTCCTGGCCTTGACCGATGCCCTGATAAGCCCCTAATGTGGCCTGATTGACAGGCACGTCGTTGATGTGCAATTTTTTATTGTAGTAAGCGATTTTGTCGCCTGGCAAGCCTATTACGCGTTTTATATAATCGACAGAAGGATCTTTAGGATAGCGGAACACGACTATATCGCCCCGCTGCGGCTCATTCAGTTCAATAACTTTTTTGTTTATAACCGGCAGGCGTATGCCGTAAGTAAACTTATTGACCAGGATAAAATCGCCAATCAACAATGTCGGCATCATCGAGCCTGAAGGAATGCGGAAAGGCTCGGCCAGAAATGAACGCAGCAATAAAACAATCAGGACGATAGGAAAAAAAGAACGCGCATACTCTACAATTAAAGGCTCTTTTTTATCGACAAAAATATCTGCATCAGGTCTGCGCATCAGCAAGTAACCGCCCCAGATGACACCGGTAATGACAGTGGCGATCAAAAGAAAAAAGGAAAAATCAAAATCCATAATATGTTGTGTGATAAAGGTGAAAAAATTGAGTTATTCTTTATTGAGCTGCAAAACAGCCAGGAATGCCTCTTGAGGAATCTCAATATTGCCCACCTGTTTCATCCGTTTTTTACCTGCTTTTTGTTTTTCCAACAGTTTTTTCTTACGGGTAATATCGCCGCCGTAGCATTTGGCCGTCACATTTTTTCTCATGGCTTTAACGGTCGATCTGGCGATAATTTTAGAACCGATGGCTGCCTGTATCGCAACTTCATACATCTGCCGCGGAATCAGGTCTTTCATTTTTTCAACCAGGTCGCGTCCGCGGTTCTGGCTTTGATCGCGATGCACGATGATTGATAAGGCATCGACCTTATCCGCATTGATCAATACATCCAGCTTAACCAGCGGCGCTTCCTGAAAACGTAAAAATTCATAGTCAAACGAAGCAAATCCACGGCTCACTGATTTCAGGCGATCGAAGAAATCCAGCACGACTTCACTCAGCGGCATCTCATAATGGATGGACACCTGCCGGCCAACGAACTGCATGTCTTTCTGTACGCCGCGCTTTTCTACACATAACATCATGACGGCGCCGAGATAATCCTGCGGCACCAGAATATTGGCCTTGATAATCGGTTCCCTGATCTCCTTGACAGTGCCGATATCAGGTAATTTAGCCGGATTGTCGACCATGAGAACCTGCTCCCCATGAGTAACAACCTCATACACCACCGTCGGCGCCGTGGTAATCAGATCGACATCGTATTCCCTCTCCAGGCGCTCCTGCACAATCTCCATATGCAGCATGCCAAGAAATCCACAACGAAAACCAAAACCTAACGCTTGCGATGTCTCCGGCTCAAACTGCAACGCCGCATCATTCAGATTCAATTTAGTCAGCGCTTCACGCAGATCCTCGTAATGATCGGAACTGACCGGATAGAGACCGGCAAAAACTCGCGGCTGAACACGTTGAAATCCAGTCAATTGCTCGCTTGCAGGTTTGTCGGTCCAGGTGATCGTATCGCCAACCGGCGCCCCGAAAATATCCTTGATGCCTGCGACAACAAAACCTACCTCGCCGGTATTTAAAATCTCTTTTTCGAGACGTTTGGGCGTAAACACGCCGACTTTTTCAACAAGAAAAGATTTGCCGGTCGACATGATAGTAATCTTCTGCTTTCTGCGGATACTGCCATGAACGATTCTGACTAAAGACACCACGCCCAGATAACTGTCGAACCATGAATCAATAATCAGGGCCTGCAGGGGACCATCCGGATTGCCTTCAGGCGCAGGAATTTTAGCAACGAGCTGATCAAGCACTTCCTCTACATTCAAGCCTGTTTTAGCGCTGATCTTCGGCGCATCGTCGGCCGGAATGCCGATAACATCTTCTATTTCCGTAATGACGCGCTCAGGCTCAGCGGAAGGCAAGTCTATCTTGTTCAGAACAGGGAGCACTTCCAGTCCCTGTTCTATCGCAGTATAACAGTTGGCAACGCTTTGCGCTTCAACACCCTGCGCCGCATCAACAACCAGTAGCGCCCCTTCGCAGGCGGCTAACGACCTGGAGACCTCATAAGAAAAATCCACGTGTCCTGGCGTATCAATGAAATTAAGCTGATACGTTTCACCATCCTTCGCTTTATAGTCGAGCGTGACGCTCTGCGCTTTGATGGTAATTCCTCGCTCTCTCTCGATATCCATTGAATCGAGCACTTGCGCCGACATTTCCCTGTTGGTAAGACCGCCGCATATCTGAATGAAGCGGTCCGCAAGCGTCGATTTACCATGGTCAATATGCGCAATAATGGAGAAGTTTCTTATATGCTTTAAATCCACGTGTTATTTTTCTATTTTAAGTGCCAAAAAGACCGGACTGCCTTGACGCTGAATCAGAACAGCGATTGATTTGCCGGCCGGAAGATTTTTGACTATTTTATCAAAATCAGCCACATCGCGAACGATATTATTCTGAATTCGTAAAATCACATCGCCACGCTGCATGCCTGCCTCTCTGCCAGGACCTTTTACAACGTTCTGGACCAGGACACCGTTCTGAATAACCTGCAACTGTTCTCTTTGTTCATTAGTCAGATCAGTAACACTGACGCCCAAGCGATTATCAGGTTTAGCTTCCACTTTGGCTTCAGCTACTTTTTCCTCTTCTTCCGGCAAGAGTCCGATGGTCACAGGCAGCGTTTTAGCCTCACCTTGCCGGATGATTTTAACCGTTGCTTTATCACCAATAGGCGTCATCCCTACCAAAGGCGGCAGTTCACCGGATGTTTCAATCTGCTGGCCATTAAACTCGGTAATAATGTCGCCAATCTGTATTCCGGCTTTCTCTGAAGGGCTGCCGGCAATTATCTTGGACACCAACGCTCCCTGTGGCTTTTTCATGCCGAATGATTCAGCCAGTTCACGGGTCACATCCTGAATCTGCACGCCTAACCAGCCACGAGCGACCTTGCCGCTGGCTTTTATCTGGTCGACGACGTTCATGACGATATCCATCGGGATGGCGAATGAAAGCCCCATAAAACCGCCCGTGCGACTGTAAATCTGGGAGTTAATGCCAACAACTTTGCCGTCCATATTGAACAATGGTCCTCCCGAATTACCCGGATTGATCGCCACGTCCGTCTGTATGAACGGCACGTAATTCCCTCCAGGCAAGCTGCGACCTTTAGCGCTGACTATACCTGCCGTTACCGACTGCTCAAATCCGAAAGGCGAACCGATAGCTAAAACCCACTCGCCGACTTGCAGCTTATTAGGCTCACCAATATCAACCACTGGCAAATCAGTGGCATCAACTTTTAATACGGCCACATCGGTACGCGCATCGGAACCGATCAGCTTAGCCAGCAATTCGCGGCGGTCAGACAACTTCACCACGATCTCATCGGCATCCTTTACTACATGATGATTGGTCAACACATAACCATCCTGGGAAATAATAAAGCCCGACCCCAAGGATTTAGTCTCTCTCGGTATATATCCACCGCCTTGACCATTGAAAAAATGCTTGAACAATTCTTCCATCTCAGGAGGAATACCTTCGGGCAACTGCGGCTCTTGCGCCAGATCATCAGCTCCCGCGGGCGCCTTCTGCGTGGTACTGATATTGACCACAGCCCCTCCCTCCTTCTTTACCATTTCCGTAAAATCGGGTAATTGCGCTAAAACATTTTGGTTGCACAACAGAACCAGAAAAAA
>CAYPJI010000051.1:8883-11252 GCA_964411045.1 uncultured Methylobacter sp.
AGACCAGATAAGCTTATTGAGCATAAAAACTCCATTTCTAATCATTAATAATGAATAACTTATAATTTAAGGAATCAACAATTTGTTACAAAATACTTCATAAGCCAAAGGCTTTGTATTTATAAAAATCAGTCATGCCTCCGAAAAAAGAAGAAGCTGATGGTGCACACTTATATTCGGATTTAGAAAACGGGCCGGACATTAAAAACGTAAAGTCAGCATATTACTTACTGAAGCTCTAAATCAGAACACCTCGTCGCCTTTCTTACGCACTTCCCCTCCTCCTGTTTCAGCGGCGGAATCGGGAACGAGTGCCATGCGGTTGTATTAAAGTATGTTCCGGAGCGACTGAATGGGTGTCAGACTTATAGACCGCTGCATGAGATGACGTTCTATCTAGGGCATGAGGATATCAGTGAAGTTCAGAGTATGGTTGGTGTTTATTGTTGTCATACAACCACATTTTATTAATCTTCTAATGCCGAAGCTTAATGCCTTCAGCAATAAATTTGACTGTTTTTGCCGGCACCTCGCCCATCACCGTAAGCTGCCAATCATCTATTGTTCGGCTAAAAGAATTAACCGCACCTACCGATTGCAGTCCTTGCTGCATAGCTGTATTTTTGTTTTCCATATAAACTGAAACTGCGGCAAAACCGTCACTTAACAGCAGATGATCAACCGGCTGATTAGAATTATGAATAGGCCGGCGGGTAAAAAATATTTCCTCGAAACCAGGCGGCAGATTATTTATCACAAAAGTTGCCTGATCCGATGCCTGAGCCTGTAATTGATGGATATGCTTAACACTCCCAGTCGCTTCCCCGAACTTGGCCTCGACAAAAGGCAACGTTTCTTTAACCTCTAAATCCGTAAAAACAACCTGCTCCAGAACCGTGCCGGAAAGATCATATACGGCCACTTTCAGCGGCAGAAACTGCTGTTTTTCTATCCATATTTTTCTGACATACCTAAAATCATCTTTAGGCTGAATGGCAATAACATAGGCCGGCAACATGGCCACATCTTCCTCGCCGGTCATCTTAAAATCATAAACAGCACTCAGTTCATCCAAATCCTGAGGCACATCAACCAAGAAAGAATGCCCTACGGGCCGATGGTCGACCACCGCCTGCTGGGTGGATTTGAACAAACAACTGACTTTGTCAGCATCCCTGATAATTTCGCGCAGCGGAGAATTTAACGACAACAGACGTTCCTGCTCAATACCCTTTTCGGCTGCATGAAAATATTTCATGGTCTCCAGCTTGCCGTTTCTTAAAAAGGCAACAGTGCCTTGATAATTCAGGACTCGCATGGCGTTAGTCATCTTTGTCAATGCCTGCCGAGCATTTAATTCAACATCTGCTGCAAAAACCGTTTTTGTTGATAAAAGCAACACAAGAAAAAAACGTTTTACCACTTTAATTATTCCCGATTGTAAACAGTAACACTGGCAAAGGACTGAAAATTGACCTCGCCATTGGTATAAACACTGCTATTGTGTGCCTGAAGATAATCATTAAATCGTGTATTTACCGGATACTGTCTAGTTTGATCCCTATAGACTATCGAGTCAGAAGACTGTTCCGGCAACTGCGACTGAGCCACTTCAATCGATGAAGTTTGATATTGTTCAGTCTGATGATTCATGCTTTGGCTCGCTATCACGGCAATAACAGCGATAGATGCCGCCAAGGCGCTGATTTTATGGCTCCGTTTGAATTTATTATGCTGCGGTAACATATAAACGGGTTCATGTTGGATTTCCTGACTGATCCGTTCAAGGAAATCGGATCTCGGCGACAGAAATGTGTCAGTTTTCAGAGCATGACTTACCGCCGCATAACGGTTCATCTTGTCTCTTACCTCGGCGTTCTGTTGTATTTTTTGTAATAAACTTAAAGAATCGTCAGCACTAAGCTCATTGTCAAGGAATTGAGAGATTTTTTGATTCAAATCTTCATGCATCGAAAATCACCATTTAATCGAGCAAGGGGTTTAATTTATTATCGATTGCCTCACGCGCTCTAAAAATACGCGATCGCACCGTACCAACCGGACAATCCATTGCCACAGCAATTTCTTCATAACTCATCCCCTCGAACTCCCGCAACATAATTGCTGTGCGCATTTCCTCAGGCAACTTATCAATTGCTGCTTTAATGACCTCAACTATTTCCTGATTTAATAAAAGTCTTTCCGGCGTTTCCATACCTTGTAATTGAGGCACATTTTCAATTTGTTCGGCATCCTGAATATCTACCTGATAATCAAAGCTTCTTCTTGACCGGGACACCAAGTAATTCTTTGCTGTATTAATAGCGATGCGGTACAACCAGGTATAAAAAGCACTATCGCCTCTGAAA
>CAYPJI010000052.1:0-11122 GCA_964411045.1 uncultured Methylobacter sp.
TCTTCGAGCGAGTGCGTGCCGATAACGGCAGTATCCTTGGCCGGCCCTTGCAGAAATTCATCCACCTTACTGGTCGTGCGGTTGTAAACCGCGACTTTGAAGCCGTGGTCGTTCATGTTGAGGACCAGATTTTGCCCCATGACCGCCAGGCCGACTAAACCGATATTTGCTTTCATACTGCCTCCGTTAAGTATCAGCACTTGAGGAGTAACCTGCGAGCTTAACGCTCCGTTTTGTTCTGTGACTTAAGACGGCGGCAAGGGTTCACGGGTTTTAATCGTGAAGGCGGTCGTTAGCTCGCTTGTTCGGAACCGCTCTGCTTTATGCGGGCCCGGGCGCGTATCATGGCTGTAATGACAGTAAACAGCAGCGCCGCCAGGGATAATTCCAGCAGCACAAAGGCGCCGATCTTGAAATAGGCGAACAGGGGATGGCCGAACCGGACCAGCCAGCCGCCGGCCTCATCGGCTATCGCCGATGCGTAAACCAGGCCGCTGAGCCAGATTTTCAGCCGCACCGAAAACTCGGTCATCAGCATCAGGTGGGTCAGCGTCACGGCCAGCATGCCCATCGAAAACAGGTGGAAATGCGACACTTCCAGCATGCCTTCATAGCTTCTCGGCTGGGTGAATTGTTCCTCCGAGCCCAGATAATAGGCGATGACCGAATCGGGCGTCAGGCTCATGCGATGAAAGTACATCAGGCCGTTGCTCACCCACAGCAGGACGATATAGGCCAGAAACATCAGGACCAGCGCATTCAGCAGGGCTTTGCGCTGTTGTTCGCCGGTGACGAAGTATCGCATCAGTCTTTACTCTTGTCTTTGATCATGACTTCATAAACCGCCAGCACGCGGCGGACCTTGCCCAGTGCGGCTCTTGTGCTCAGTGTGGCGCCGGAAATGCCCTGCACGCCTTTATTGAAATCCTGCTCGGGCAGCAGGCGGTTCTTCAATTGCTCATACCAGCGTTCGGGCGGCTGATACTCGGGTGGTTCGTGAAAAGCCAGCGTGACGATATTGCTGACGGCGCCGTCGGGCGTCAGCACGACCATTAAAGTTTCAGGCTTGGTTCTGACCGTGCCCGTTTCAATCGCCGCATAGCCCAGTAGCTTGTCCTGCTCCTTGCCGACATAAAACGTATACAAACCCGATTCCAGTTTGCTGCGTGAAAGCTGCTCGATTTTGGCTGTTTCCTGCTCGTCGGGAAACAGCGATAACTGTTCCACTTGCGCGCTCTTGCCGAATGCCAGTTCCATGGCTTCGTTCTTGCTGTAGAAAATCTTGGCGAAACCTGGTGTGGCAACTGCTGCCAGCATGAGCAGGAGCAGACACCACACGCCTTTTCTGATTACTTTCATTGAATTCTCCAGTACCGGACCGAAAGTCGTTGAATACGTTAAAGGACGGGTATCTTAACAAAATTCCGGCCAAGCGGCATGACGAGGTGAATCCGATCGCCCCGCCATTGATTCCTCTTTAGAAAATGAAGCCCAGACCTAAGTTGAAGTCATCAGGCAGGTTGCCTTTTTTGGCCGTGAAATTGCGGTAATCGGCCTTGATCACGACGTTCGGAATCGGCTTGTAGTTCAGGCCGAACTGATAGATCTGACGGTCTTTGGTTTCGTCGTCATCGAATCCGGTCGGCGTGCCGGCGATCGTATCGAATTGCTCATAACGGAAGAACGGCGCCAGATACTGGGTCGTATCCTTGACCAGGAGCGGCAGGACGTCGTAGCCGACTTCAGTGTACCAGCCGTAGTTCGATGAGCCGATCGTCTGGCCTTTGGCGGCGCTGAGCACGTCCGCATCGTCGATATGACCCCATGAGCCGAGTGTACGGAATTCCAGGCCGCGGTATTTCCATTGCACGTGCGCTTCATACAGTTGCGTGAAGGCGTCGACCTGCTGGCCGCCAAAATCCTGGTTCTGGCCGGAATTGCCGGCGTAGGCCGAGCCGCCGACTGACAGCCCCGGCAAGGCTTCGGGCGCATAGTCCACGCGTCCGACAAACGCCAGATCCTCGGCCTTGGCCTGACTGCCTTTCTGCCGGCCGGAGCGGATGCCGTCCGAAGTGAAATCAGCCGCATTCAAGCCATTGACGACATAAGCCGTATAGGTCAGGTTAGGCAGTATTTCACCGAACAGACCGACACCGATTTCGCGCCAGGTGCTCGGAATGATCTGTCTTTCCACTTCAGGACGGTTGTTGCCGAAGTAAAAAGGCGGTTCATGTATCGTGTTGAGGAAGCCCATCGGCAGGAGCACCATACCGGCGCGGATATTGGCCATCGGATCGATAAAGAAATCCAGCGCCGCGAATTCAACCGAGACTGTGCCGCCATCGTCTGTTGAGCCATGCTCAAATTCGATCTCACTGTTGAACAGGATGCTGTCGGTAAACTTATAACCGGCATACAACACAAGGCGTTCGAAATCGGCATTGTCTTTCTTGCCTTTTTCATTGCCGACGATGGACTGATAATTGGCTTCGCCGTAACCGCCGATCGACAAGCCCTTGCCGACCTGATAGACCTTTGATGCCGCAGGGCCCAGGCCATAGGCGCTCTTATATTTCGGTTCTTCCGGAATCACCAGTTCGGTGCGCAGTTTCTCGACTTCCTTGCTCAGCACGTCGGTTTTGCGTTCCAGGCTTTTGACATTGCCGTCCGCAGTCGCGGTCTTGGCCGGTTGCGGCGCGACAGCCATCTGCGCTTTCATCGAATCGATCTGTTTCTGCTGTTCCTGAATGATTTTCCACATGTCTTCCATGGTTTGCGGTTTTTCCAGCGCGTTGGCCGATGCGCTTAATGCAATCAGTGTGGTCAGGGTGCTCCCTTTTAAAAACGATTTATTGTTCATTGTCATATCCATCCCATCGCTCAATTATTGATGAGGAAAGTATAGGGTAAATATTTATGCTATTGCAAATCATTCTTATTTAGATAAAGATCTTTTCGTGTTCGGCTTATATTTGTAAGCATTTGATGACCCCTAATTGGAAGTCTCTCGGATTGATTTTCGGGGAATAGGCAGGCAGTGATAATAGATATGAAGATGCGTAAGCTGATCCGGAAAATATCAAATAACTGTTGAATATCAGCATGTACGGTTATCAAGTGAGCGTCAGGAAAACCGTACAGTCATGTTGTAACAAAACTGTAATAAAGCTGTCATGAAGCTGTCACGTCGCTGGCCTATTCTTGCGCCTTCAATTTCTTATAACAATGAGAGCAATAATGAAATTCTCTAGACTTACCTTGGCAGTGACGGCCGTTCTGGGGGCGGGCATGTCATCTGCCGCTTTTGCTATTGATCTGTATGTCGATCAGGATACACAACAGATTTTCGCTCAACCTGGTCCTAACCGTGTCAAGTTAGGGACTTTCGAAAAAGTGGAAGAGGCTTCCAAGCAAAAGGCCGAGCTTGAAGAAATTCGTAATGATCTGGCATTGAAGACCAACGAACTCAAGGCGCTGGATGAGCATATGAAGGAAGCCGAGCAGGTTAAAGTCAAAATGGATAAAAAAGGCTTGCAAGTCGAATCGGCTGATAAAAACTTCCAATTTAAACTGGGGGGCCGTATCCACGCGGACGCTTCATTCCATAGCGGTGATGATTACACCAAAAGAACTGTAGACAGCGATACTGGCGCAGTAACTTTCCCGCATGTCGAAGCCAATGACGGCACAGAAATTCGCCGTGCCCGTATGGAGTTTGCCGGTACTTTCTTCAAAGATTGGGGATTTAGAACGGTAGCGGACTTCGCTGATGATAACGTCAGGGTAAAAGATGCGTTCTTGCAGTATACGGGGCTCCATTGGATGAATATTACGGCCGGCCAGCAAAAACAAAACTTCAGCCGTGAGTTGCAAGAGAGCTCCAATGATATGATGTTCACTGAACGTTCATTGATGAACATCCTGAACGCGCCAACGGTTGACCGTGCCATCGGTCTGAACTTTGATTCCAAAGGCAAAAATTGGGTAGCAAAGTTAGGTATTTTTGGTGACGCAATCACGCCTAATACGAACAGCGACAAAGCCGATGAAGGTTGGGCTATCAACTCCCGCTTGATTTACAATCCGATTCTGGAGAAAGACAAGCTGATTCATTTAGGGCTGGCTGGTAACTACCGTGTGCCGGATGATGACGGCACCGTAGCAAAAAACAGAAAAATGCGGCTGGATTATGAAACAACGAATATGTCCAACCTCAACCTGATCGATACGAATATTGATAAGATAAAAGATATCAAAATGCTGGGCCTGGAAGCGGCCGGCATGTATGGCCCTTGGTCCGTTGGCGCGGAATACACGCGTTCCTGGATAGATCGTGAAGATGGCGCTGCCAATGGCAATCTGGAGCTGGATGGCTGGTATGCGGAAGCAGCCTGGACCATCACCGGCGAATCACGTAAGTATAAAGATGGTAATTTCAAATATTTGGAGCCGGCTAAACCGTTCAGCTTGAAAAATGGCGGTCTGGGCGCCTGGGAACTGGCGACCCGTTATTCAACAGCTGATCTGAATGATGGCGGTTTCCACGGTGGCGAGGTATCCAACGTAACGGTGGCTTTAAACTGGTATATCAACAGCAATTTCCGCTTCATGGCTGATTATACCCGCGTACTGGATATAGAAAACTCTCCGTTGACTACAGCAGCCGGACTGCCATTGACCGGCGACAATATCGGTCTGGATACGTACATGCTGCGTGGGCAGGTTGCGTTCTAGATATTGTAAAGTCAGTCCCCCTCTAAATTGTTGTAAAATTAGGCTCCTTACGAAGCTGCCCTTTTATGAGGGCAGCTTTTTTTTTATACAAAATTTCATCTGTTTAGGAACAAGTCTGGCTAGCGGTTAAAATACCCGCTGTTTTAGTCTGGCTTTCCCATGAGGTTGTCGTTGAAAATTTTTAGCATTATTACCCTGGTTTCTACTCTCTTATTGTCTGCTTGCGTATCGGCTCCCGTCGAGCCGGCCAAATGGGATCTGGAACCCGTCTCGCTTTATTATTCAGGTTATGAGAAAGGTACGGAGATCGTCAGTGTCCAGCAAACTACATTGCGGGCGGTACTCAGCAATTTCGGCACTGGCGAAGTCGATGTGCTCGATCTCAGCAAGCCGGAGAAGTTGCGCCGTATCGCCCGTTTTTCATTAGGGCTCGGTCAGGGTGAAGAACTCACCTCCGTGGCTTTTCATCCGTCGCTCGACCTGTTCGCGGCCGTTGTGGATGTAGGCGTCAAGCGCGGCCGGCTGGAGATCCGTTCAGCATCAACAGGCGAGCTGGTTGACAAGGTTGAGACCGGTTTTGGCTCAGATGCGGTGGTTATTTCATCGGATGGCCGTTTGATCATGGTTGCCAACGAAGGCGAGGACTTCTGGTTTGATCAGCAAAAAAGACAGTTTTTCAAAGCCAGAGGCGGCGTTTCTGTCATTCGCCTGGACCAGAATGGCCAGATCGAAGCCAACAATAATCTGAAGCTGGCCGATGTGACTGCGCGTGAAGGGTTCGTCATCGAAGCGCAAGGGCATTATCTGGAAGTGGAAGTCGACTGGAATGGCGACGGAAAAATCAGCAAACAGATGGATTTCGATGGCAATGGCCTGATCGAGGATAAAAAAGTCAGTCTGGGCTCTTTTGAAGAGACTGAAGTTCTCGGCAACGAAACCAAAGGCGAACGCAAAATATTGATCCCGATAACCACGCGCTCGTCTATTTTGCTGGAGCCCGAATATATCGCCATTTCACCCGATGCAAGCAGGGCTTTTGTAACGCTGCAGGAAAACAACGAGGTCGCCGTCATCAATTTGGTCAATGAGAAGGTCATGGGCTATTACAACATGGGCGTCACGGAACATAAGGCCGACTTAAAGAATGATGGCTGGGTGCGGTTCGAGCAGTCCATTACCGCCTTGCGGGAGCCTGACGGCATCGCCCTGACTTCAGATGGGCGCTTTTTTGTAACCGCCGATGAAGGCGATACGGAAACGCCCGTCAATGCCGGCGGCCAGACATTGAGCGGCGGCCGGACCATCAGCGTCTTCAACACGAAGACGGGCAAGTTTGTCGGCGATACGGGTAATCAGCTCGACGAAGTGGCTTTTGCCCACCATCTCTACCTCGACAGCCAAAGCGGCCGGAAAGGCGCCGAGCCGGAAATGCTGGTTGCCTTTGATATTGAGGGTACGCCCTGGGTTGCGGTCGGCATGGAGAGAGGGGGAGCGGTCATGCTGATTTCCTTAGCCGACCCCGAGCATCCGAAAGTCGAAGCCTTGGGCAAGATTCCGGGCGAAGACATCAAGTCGCCCGAAGGCATCGCGCATTTCATGCTCGGTGAGGATCATTATTTGCTTACAGCCAATGAAATGAGCGGCACCGTTGCCGCTTTTAAAATAGTCAGGTCAGCGGCAGACGCCCGCCCCTGATAATCACGGCCGCTGTTCAGCCATCAGTGCAGGTTGAATAGCGGCTTAAACCGCCGTTGGCCTTGCCAGGCTGGCACTACTTGAAAATTAGCGTTAATGGATTACCACTTAGACCTGCACGCGAATAGTTTTCGCTCACTGGAGTTGTTCGTACTGGCACTGGCCAATTACGGCCTGATGTATCTGGCCAATATGTTGCTGGCGCGATGGCTCAGTGTCGGCGAGTTTGACGGTTACAACGTGGCCGTGTCGGTGGTAACGTTGCTGTCGACCCTGGCGACTTTGGGTTTAGAGAAATATGCCTTGCGCGCAGTCGCTCTGTTGCGCGATCGTGAGGACTGGCAGAGGTTTCGCGGTTTCTGGTTGTTTGCTTTGCGCGGCATCAGCGCTTTCAGCCTGCTGTTGGCGGCGATGCTGGGCGTCAGTCTTGAAGCTTTCCGGGCGCTGAACCAGGACGCAACAGGCATCGTTATTGTCACCTTCGCGGCGTTTCTGCCGGTTATCGCCGTGATGCTGTTTCTGGTTGAAGTCATTGCCGCGCATGGCGCGCAGATGCTCAGCGTCGCGGTCTACAGGCTGTTTCTTCCGGCGATTTATCTTGTGCTGCTGATTGGCTTGTCAATCAGCCCAGTCAAAGTATCCGCTCTAGCGGCCGTGCTTTGTTTCGGCGGCGCCTGGACGATGACACTGGCTGTCATGTGGACTATAGCCAAGCTGTTGATGCCGGCAGGCATTAACAAAATAGTGCCGCTCATGCAGGGCAGAAAATGGCTTAGAGGCTCTTTGCCGCTGGTTATGAGCAGTCTGATGCTGACCGTTATGACCAGCGGCGGCGTCATCATTCTGGAAATACTCTTTCCTTCCGGCCTGGAGGTTGGCATCTATGCCGTGGCCGCCCAGACCGGCGGTTTTATTTCCCTGATAGGGACTTCAACCAATCGTTACTATCTACCTATGATAGTTGTGCTGATAGGCCGGGGCGACAAACGGGCGATACAGGCTCTCATGAAGCAGAGAACTTTAGCGGTCGGCAGCCTGATTCTCGCCTTGCTGCTCATTCTGATCTTCGCAGGACGATCAATACTGGATTTGTTCGGCGAGCAGTTCAGTGCCGGTTATCATCCTATGCTGCTTATTGCTTCCGGCGCCTGCTTCAGCGCTCTGTTTGCCGATGTGCCTTATTATCTGCAGTTTATGGGCTTGCACCGTATTGTATTAAGCCTGACTCTGGTTGCAATGATAGTAATGGTGACATTGAGCTTCGTGCTGGGATCTCAACTTGGCTCTCTCGGTGTGGCAGCGGCCTATATGGCTGCAGTCATGCTGTTATTCGCCAGTTTAAGCATCGTGGCAAAGCTGCATTTCCGCCGCTTGAACGGATAAGCTTCTTGCGGCCCGGACAGGTTTACATCATCGTGTGCCAGAAGATCAGAAAGCTGACGGCGGCCAGGCCAATCGCCACTATTTCGATCTTTTTCAGCAGAGAGGATTCTTGCCAATAAAGCCAGGCATTGGATTTTTGCTGCGACCAGGTGATCCTGAGTGCGTGGTACCAACGCTGTGAGAGACGCCACAGTTTGTAAAGGCCATAACAGATCAGCGACAGCAGCAAATAAAATACGATGATCTGTGTTTCATGGGTGCCGGTATGAAAGATGTGCTCGACCAGCAGATCGAACCCCTCTTCAAGCACCTCAAAGAGGGCATGAGATGCTTCAAGCAGTAAGCCGAATACCGTGTCGGGAATCAGAACGACAAGGCCGAGCGCGATCGAGATCAAGATGATTTTTAGATTATGAGGTGAAATCATCTGTAATCCATGTGCTTGTCGCATCAAGTTGCTGTTTTATAGAAAAATAAATAGCCTAATGAAAACCGCTTTAGTTTGGTCTCGATATTATACGTCAAGCCGATTGTTCTGACTTCATCGTTTTGGATTCGGATTAAAGATTGCCAAATGAAACAGTAACGCGCGTACCGCCTGCGGCGCTGATACGGCTAAGTTCGAGCCGGGCTTTGTGCAGATCGGCAATTTCCTTGACGATCGCTAAACCTAATCCGCAGCCGTTGCCCAAACTGCCCGGTATGCGGTAAAAGCGTTCGAAAATTTTATCCTGCTCAAGGTTGGGAATGCCGGGACCATCATCCTCGACAATCAGGATGGGGGTGGGAAAGCGTTTCAGTTTGACGATAATATTGCCGTGCTCCTTGCCATATACAATAGCATTATCGAGCAGATTGCCCAGCAATTCCCGCAGCAATACCTCATCGCCGCGCACGTATACAGGCTGTTTCGGGCCTTCGAAGCTGAGTTCTATCTCTCGCTGCAGCGCTTTGGGCGCCCAGTCCATGCAGGTTTCCTTGACCAGAGCATCCAGATTGACTGGTTTTAGTTCATTCATGCCGTCGATGGGGCCCGATTTCGCCAGCACCAGCAATTGCGTAATCGTATGCGATGCGCGGTCGGCGGAATTTTGCATTTGCTGCAGCGCCGGCTTCATGGCCGGCAGATCCTGTTCGCGCAATGCGCGCTCAGCCTGCAGCTTCAGGCCGGCCAGCGGCGTGCGCAATTGGTGGGCGGCATTGGCGACGAACCGTTGCTGGGCGGCGATAGCTGCCGACAAGCGGGCCAGCAAGTCATTGATGGTATCGGTCAGGGTGCGGACTTCGAGAAAAACGTGCGTTTCAGCGATAGGGCTCAAATCACGCGGCGAGCGTTGGGCGATTTCATCGGCCAGCGTATGCAAAGGCTTCAGGCCTCGCTTTAATCCTCTCAGCAGATAAATGCCGGTAAACAATGTCAGGATAAGCTGCGGAACCAGGTCGGCGAGCAAAATATCGATCATCATGTACCGTCGCTTATTCACCGTTTCGGCGACATGGACAAAAATTCTCTCCGGCGTCTCATCGCGAATGATCAGCATGGATACGACCCGCACCGGCTCTCCGCGAACTTCGTCCTCAAAAAAGACCGGATGCGACCAGTCCGTGTTGGGATCGAACGATTCCGGCACGAAACTGTCCCCGACAATCATGCCTTGCTCGGAGGATATGATCTTGAAAAAGGTTTTATCGAACTCGTCCCATTTGAAAATCTCCAGCGCGGCCGGCGGCAGTTCCACCCGTATTTTACCGTCTTTGACCTTGATTTCCTGAGTCAATGACCGGGCCGAGTCCAGCAGCCAGCGGTCGTAGGTTTCATTGACATAGTGCAGCGTAACAAAGTAGGAAAGCACGCTCTCGATCGCGACAAAGCAAATGAGCGGGATGATCAGCCGGAATAGAATTTCAGTTTTGAGGCTTCTGACTTTAGTCATCGGCCGTCTCCAGCAAGTAGCCCAGCCCGCGCACTGTCCGGATCACGGCATCGTACGGCTCTATGCGTTTTCTGACGCGATGGATATAGACTTCGATGGCATTGTCGGCGAGCGCCTCCCCGTCAGCCGACAGGCGCTGGGCAATACGGTCTTTACTGACGACTTTGCCGGCCTGTATCAGCAATATTTCCAGGACGCCGTATTCACGAGCCGACAGTTGCATCGATTGTCCGTCGGCCAGTACCAGGTGGTTTTGCGTGTCCAGCGCCAGCCTGCCGATAACAATATCGTTGCGAAAGCCGCCATAGCAGCGCCGTATCAGAGCGCGAATGCGCGCTTCAAATTCCCGCAGTTCAAACGGTTTGGTCATGTAGTCGTCAGCGCCCTGTTCGATGCCTTCGATTCTGTCATTGATGCCATCTCGAGCGGTCAGGATCAAAATCGGTAAAGGTATCTTGCGCAGTCTGAACCTGCGCAGCAATTGCAGCCCATCCACATCCGGCAGTCCCAAATCCAGTACGATTAAATCGAAGCCTTGCGACAATAACAGTTGCTCGGCGTAACCACCTGTAGTGGCGCAGGTGACCGAATAGCCATTGGCGCTTAACGTATGCATTAGCCCATCCGCCAAAACAGCATCGTCTTCAATCAATAAAATATTCATACATTCAAATTCATGTGAAAGGTTCTTGAAAGGTTATGCGCATAAAATAATTTCGAATCGAAATTGTTAAGGCGCTAAATCGCCTTTTCTGTAAAGTTGAAAGCATAACATTAATTATTGATTACGCTCTCATGGTCAGTATTTAAGGGAATCGCTATGAAATCATTTGAAAAATTATTAAGTGAAAATAAAGCCTGGGCCCGGGAAAAGAAAGCGCATGACCCGGAGTTCTTTGCCCAGTTGGCTAAAACGCAGAAGCCGGAGTTTCTCTGGATCGGCTGTTCCGATAGTCGGGTGCCGGCGGAAATTATCGTCAATGCGCAGCCCGGCGAGATGTTTATTCATCGCAACATCGCCAACCAGATGATCTCAACCGATTTCAACTGCCTGAGCGTGCTGCAATATGCCGTTACCGTGCTGCAAGTCAAGCACATCATCGTTTGCGGGCACTATGGCTGCGGCGGCATCAAGGCCGCTTTGGGCAGGCAAAGTTCTCAACTGGTCCTTACCAATAAATGGCTCATGCATATCAAGGATGTTTATCGTCTCAACAGGGCTGAAATCGATGCATTGCCGACTGAAGAAGCGCGCGTCAACCGATTGGCTGAGCTGAATATTCAGGAACAGGTGCAGACGCTGGCTCATACTTCGATCATCCAGCAAGCCTGGCATGAAGATAACCGGCCCACCTTGCACGGATGGGTCTATGGCC
>CAYPJI010000053.1:0-11067 GCA_964411045.1 uncultured Methylobacter sp.
ACAAGTGGAAGCGGCCGTGGTCGTTCCGCCTGGTGCTAAATTACCGGCCATCAAAGGCATCAGCCTGTCAATTGAAAAGGGTGATGCCGTCGGCATCTTAGGTTCCAGCGGCGCCGGCAAATCAACGTTCGCGCGCGCTTTATTGGGCATTTGGCCAACGACTGACGGCACCATCCGCTTGGATGGGGCTGAAATTTTTACCTGGAATCGCCAGCAGCTAGGCAATTTTATTGGTTACCTGCCCCAGGATATCGAGCTATTCGACGGAACCATCGGCGAAAATATTGCCCGTTTCGGCGCTGTTGACCCCGAAAAAGTTGTGGAAGCGGCCAAAATGGCAGACGTACATGAATTGATCCTGCGCTTGCCGGAAGGGTATGACACGTTTATTGGTGCTAACGGCGGCAATCTGTCGGGCGGTCAACGCCAGCGAATTGGTCTGGCACGGGCATTATACGGCAACCCCATTTTAGTGGTGCTGGATGAGCCGAACTCAAATCTTGATGAACAGGGAGAGAAAGCATTGGCGAATGCCATCCAGAAACTCAAGGAAAAAAGATCAACCGTGATCATAATCACGCATCGCCATAACGTGTTAGCCAAAGTCGATAAATTGCTAATCCTTCAAGATGGCGCCCTGGCAGTGTACGGCCCGCGCGATCAGGTCATAGCCCATTTACAGAAGCAAAACGCTCAGCCGGCGCTACGGCCACCGCAAGCATCAGCCGCGCCAACCATACCCATAGCACATCCTGTTTAATCGGCTGATTAATGATGAAAGAAAAACTTGAGCAGTACAATGTCGTCGGGATAGCTGACTTGCATACTGATGACCGGCCTATCCGAAATATCGGCTTTACAATTGTATTAATTACATTCGGCATCTTTGGTGGTTGGGGCTACTTTGCCCCTATTGACAGTTCCGCACTGGCATTGGGCGTAGTAACAGTCAAGTCTTACAAGAAAACCGTGCAGCATCTGGATGGCGGCATTGTGGCTAGGCTACTGGCCAAGGATAGTGATTTGGTTAACGAAGGCCAGCCGCTGCTGATACTTGATGACACCCAGACCAAAGCACAACTGGAAATTATCAAAAGCCAATACATAACCTTAATGGCGCAAGTCGCGCGCTTACAAGCGGAACGGGACAATGCGCAAGAAGTGCGCTATCCGGAAAAACTACAAGACCAGACCGATCCCAGAATACCGGAAGCAAAACAAACCGAATCGCATATCTTCATGGCGAGAAAAAACACTTATGAAGGAGAAATAGCCGTTCTTAAGGAACGTATCAGTCAGATTGCCAGCAAAATAGATGGCCTGAAAGGACAAATCCGCAGCAAAAAAGAACTGATAACCTCTTATGGCGAAGAGATACAGGATTTAAAAGAATTACTGGCTGAAGGCTTCGCAGACAAGCTGCGCTTGCGTGATCTGGAACGCAATTATGCATTGATTAGCGGCGAAATTGCTGAGTTAAGTTCAGAAATCGCCAGCAGCGAGATGCAAATCAGTGAAAATCGACTGCAGATCCTGCAAATACAAAAGCAGTTTCAGGAGGAAGTGGCAAACAAACTTAGCGAAGCACAGGCACAACTGTACGATGCTTCTGAACGTTTGACGGCAACGCAGGATAAATTAAACCGCACCGTGATTAAAGCACCGGCGAGCGGCATGGTACTGGGTTTGTCGGTTCATACTGAAGGCGGCGTCATTGCTGCAGGCAAGCCGATATTGGACATCGTCCCTCAAAATGCCGAGTTAATTATTGAGGCGCAAGTATCGCCGCTGGATATCGATCGCGTAAGTGTTGGCTTGATGGCGGAAGTGCGTTTCAGCACCTTCAAGCAAGCGCTGACACCGGTCATGGAAGGCAAAGTCATCCAATTATCGGCTGACCGATTCACGGACGAAAAAACCGGCAACCCTTATTATCTGGCGCGTGTTGAATTGACACCGGAAAGTTTCCAGAAACTCGGTGATTTGCAACTCTTGCCGGGCATGCCGGCTGAGGTCCTGATCAATACCGGGGAAAGAACGCTGTTTGAGTATCTATCGCAACCGGTTACTAATGCTTTTGCGCGGGCATTTATAGAAGATTAATCAATGAGGATTTCAGCATTATTAACGGTATTATTGATCGTAATGCCGGTATCAGTCGGCTATGCCGAAGATCTCCAAACGATTTATCAACAAGCCCTGGAAGCGGACCCGCAGCTGAGAACGGCGGCATTGAAAGTGGAAATAGGCTCAGCCCAAAAAGGCCAAGCGCTGGGTGAAATGCTGCCGCAAGTCAATGCCAGCGGCAACTGGTCCGTCAACGATCAACGCGTTAAAAATGCCGGCTCGGACAGTTATCGCGGTACACGTTATTTTGTATCCCTGAGCCAGACTTTAATTGATTTTGCCAAATTCTGGAACTGGAGGCGGGCGACCGAAGTAAAGAATCAATATGAGGCGGAGCATACCGAGGCTCGGCATACCTTGATGTTTAACGTGGTTGACCGCTATTTCAGCGTGCTGGAAGCGGAAGACCAACTGTACTTCCTGCAACGGCAAAAAGCCTTGACCCAAAAACAATTGCAACAGGTCCAGAGGCAGTATGCCAAGCAATTAATCAAAATCACCGGCCTATATGAAGTGGAAGCCAGGCTGGATAAGATAATTGCCGATGAAATTGAAGCTGAAAGCATCCTGGTGACGGCCAAGGAAAGCCTGAGAGAATTAACCAATGCCACGCCACAGCGATTGCAAAAATTAAAGGAGCAACTTAACTATCAGGAATTAGAAGGACCTTTAGAGCAGTGGATAGAAGTAGCCAAAAGCGAAAACCCGACATTATCAGCTTTACTCAGCGCAATCGAAGCCGCACACGATGACGTGGCGGTCCAGAAGTCCCGATATCTGCCGGTAGTCGATTTACAGCTCAATTACTACAATACCAATACTGGCTATCAGAGCGCCCAAATACCCGAGCTGGAAACCCAGGTAGCCGCCGTCAATGTCAATGTGCCTATTTTCACGGGCGGCACCACGACGCATCGCCTGTTTGAAGCGCAACACAGATTGGAAATCAGTAAAGAAGAGCTTGAAGCCCAAATACGCGCTCTGATTAAGGAAACGAGCGACTCATTTTTAACTTCTAATGCCAATGTCAGACGCATCATGGCCTCGCGGAAGGCGCTCGAGTCGGCTGTCAAATCCCGGGAAGCGATGGAGCGCGCGTTTCACTATGGCGTAGCTACGGTCAGGGAGGTGTTGGAGGTCCAGGAAGACGAATACCTGGCGGAAAGAAACCTGTCCCAGGCCAAATACAGCTACATCAAAAATCGTATCCGCTTTTTGCGCGCGATAGGCATGATCAGCGATGAAAACATCCGAGAAGTCAATGACTGGCTGGAAATAAATCCGGAACGGCCACAACAAAGCTCGGTTTCGGCTAATGAGGCCAGTTAGATTTGGTATTCGGCAGAAGATTTTCAGCTTAGGATAGGACGAGAAATAACTCCCTGAGTTTTGATGAACAACAAGCGTGGGGCGACTTAAGTCGCCTCGGGCGAATACCCGCACAAGTGAACTCGTCCCTGCATAAGCGCTGATTTCATCGACAAATCGGAAAGTTATTTTTAACCGGGATGATCGTTATCCGCCCGTTACGCTCATGTGCCGCAGGATAATCGGCTGTTCATGAATATTGAATTCATGCTTTTCGGGCTTCATCGTCATCGCATCGATAATGGCCTGTTTCAGGACGGCCATATCTCCGGGATGCGCTCGCATGATTTTTTTCAAATCGACCGAATGCTCATTGCCAAGACACAACAGCAAACGGCCTTCCACGGTCAGGCGCACGCGGTTGCAGGTACTGCAAAAGTTTTCACTGTGCGGCGAAATGAAGCCGACGCGCGTCCGGCTGCCGCCCACTTTGAAATAACGCGAAGGTCCGCCGGTTTTTTCAGTTGAAGTTATCAAGGTAAACTCGCGCGCCAGATCGGCCTTGATCAGGTCACTGGAGTAATACGCTTCCGAGCGGTCATGCTGGCTGATGACGCCCAACGGCATTTCTTCGATGAAGCTGATGTCAATCTCATTATCGACGGCAAATCGGACCAGATCGCAGACTTCCAGATGATTGCGATTTTTCAGGATGACCGCGTTAATTTTCAGCCGCTCAAACCCTGCCGCTTTGGCCGCCTGAATGCCTTTCAGCACCTGATCCAGATTACCGGTTCGCGTTATGGCCTTGAATTTATCGGCATCGAGCGTATCGAGGCTGATATTGATGCGTTTGACGCCGGCCTTCTTTAATGAAGCCGCCGCCGACGCCAGATGTGAGCCGTTCGTCGTGATGACCAGCTCATTCAGACTTTCAATTTTACCGATATCTTCCAATAGACCCAGCGCGCCTTTTCTGACCAGCGGCTCGCCGCCCGTCACGCGGATTTTCTTGACGCCCAGTTCGGCAAACGCCTTGGCCAGCGTATAAATCTCTTCCAGCGTCAGAATTTGCGTACGCGGCAAAAAGGTCATGTCTTCCGCCATGCAATAGACGCAGCGGAAATCACAGCGATCGGTAATGGAAATCCTCAAGTAATCGACTTTTCTGCCAAAGCGGTCGATCAATTGGGTGGGATCAGAAGAATTCATACTATCTTAAGGTAAATAAATCCAAGGCGGCTATATTACCATATTGTCCCTGCAAACGCTGTCGGCCGTTTCGAAAATACAATGCACTGTAGACATAGCCATGCAGCCGACCTATCCGGATTGCCTATGCATTTATGCATTTTTAGTGGCCTATGCGCTTCTGCCGATTCGCCATGATGGCTGCACGCAACCTGATAAGCTGCTGCAGTAACAAGGCAAATCCAATTGCAATGAGCGGCTTGGCCTTTTGCGCCAGCAAGGCAAGGTAGCGGAACAGCGTCAAGCCGATGCGGTGGCTGTTCTGGGCCAGCCGGTAAAGAAACGGCCGTAGCACAGCAAAATCGACTTTTCTGTCCCGGATTTTGCCGTGCCGATACAGCCAGTGCAGCAAACCGCTGACATAAAGCACGAAAACACTTTGGCCGGCCAGAAACCAGATAAACCGGCCTGTGCCAGTCAATGCCTCGCCGGTATGCAGGGGCCATATCCAGGTCGCCAGCGTCTGGCCTGCCGAAAATTCAGAAGGATTGCGCACTTCCTTGACCTGGCCGCTCCAGCGGTCCACCCAGACTGTCGTATACGGATGCCGCTGATTGATTTCGCCTGGCTGGCGCAAATTGACGCGGTAGATGCCGCTATCGCCGACCGGCGTCGTAATGCGCCTGAGCTCGGCGCGCGGAAAAGGCCCCTGGGCCATAAATGCCGCAGCCGCCAAACCGGTGGGGCGGTTATTGGGAATCGCCGTACTGATGATATTGCGGCCCGTTTCGCCATGCGCCATGCCCGATGCCCCGGCCAGAGATTCCAGCACCGCAGGATAGCTCAGCAGACACCCTGTGGCCGCCAGCACCAGCAAGGGAGCGGCGCTGAACAGTCCGATAGAACGGTGCAGATCGAAAGCCAGCCGAATCATGCCGGCATTGGGGCGAATCGTGAACGCTTGCCGAAGCTGCCGCCTACCGGGCCACCATAGATACAGCCCGGTGCCGATAGAAACCATCAGCAGCAGCCCCAGAACTCCCACGGCATTCCAGCCGAAGCGGTCGAGCCGAAGCTGGGTATGCAGGTCCAACAGCCATGTAGTCACGGTCTGCCCCCAGAAACGGCTACCGACGACTTCCGCCGTATAGGGATTGACCGACACCATCAACGGCGCATACAACTCGAAGTAGGTCTCTCTCGGCTTGTCGTACCAAGCCGTCACCATGCCGTAAGGCGATCTTGGCATTTCCAGCGTCCAGGCGCCGTAACGGTCAGGATGCGCCTGCCGCACCGCCGCCATGATCCGGTCCAGCGACTGATACTTTCCTTGCGGCTGCTCGATGACCAGCTGCGGATTCAGCAGTTCATCAATCTCTTCGCGGTACACGCTGATGCTGCCGGTCAGCCCCATCAGGGCGAAAAAAAATCCTGCAGTCAGCGCCAGGTAAAGATGAACCTTGAGCCAGGTTTGCCGAGTCGGTATGCGGTGCATGGGTAGATGGATTGCCGTAGAAGAAATAGGGATATTATCCCACAGGTGCCAGGGATTGTCCTATCAGATCAGATTGTGGCAACTGAAGCACCGCCTCTCTCGTATCGAGCTAAATCCTCGCACGAAAACCCGCATACAGTTAGAATATAAGGCTTTTTAAACTTATGCTGGGAGAGAGACGCCATGAAACTCAAAGCCTTGTTTATCGGCCTGTGCATGCTGGCATCCAGCCACAGCTTCGCAACGGAAAAAACTAAGATTCGCCTCGGCGTGCTTGCGTTTGGCACAGCCGACTGGGAGTTGTCGGTTATCCAAAACGATCCGGCAACCGCCTCGGCGGATTTTCAACTGGACGTACAGAAACTGGCCAATCCTGAAGCCGGCAAAATCGCACTGCAGTCGGGCTCCGTCGATATGATCGTCTCGGACTGGATCTGGGTGTCGAAACTGCGTGCGACCGGCTCCGATTTCACGTTTTACCCCTATTCCACAACGTCCGGCGCGCTGATTGTGGCCGATGCAAGCCCTATCCGTGCAATCAAGGATTTAAAAGGCAAACGCCTGGGCATTGCCGGCGGCGAACTGGACAAAAACTGGCTGTTGCTACAGGCGCTCGCGCAAAAAGAGCAGCTTGACCTGAACACGGATGTAGACAAGGTCTTCGGAGCGCCCCCCTTGCTGAGTGAGCAGATCAAGCAAAACCGTATCGATGCCGTGCTCAATTACTGGCATTTCGCGGCCCGGCTGGAGGCGCAGGGTTACCGGCAGATCATTGACGGCAAAGGCATCGTCAAAGCGCTGGGCATTAACGAAGACGTCCCCACTCTCGGCTACGTGTTCAAACAGAGCTGGGCCACGAGCCATAAAGATGCCGTCAACGCTTTCCTGAAAGCCAGCCAGCGCGCCAAAGACCAAATCTGCACATTGGATGCCGTCTGGCAGAAAATTATTCCGTTAACTCAGACGGAAGATGCGCCCACTCAACACAAAATGCGGCAACGTTATTGCGAAGGCCAGATTAAACAATGGGGCGAACAGGAGCAGCAGGCGGCCGGCCGTATTTATGCCATGCTGCGCATGTTGAGCAACAAGCAACTGACAGGCGATTCCGAATCCCTGCAGCCCGGCACCTTCTGGTCGATTGAACAATAGGCCCGAGCATTTGAGTAGCCGTCAAAAACTGTTGCCCGTCCTGTCATTGCTGGCCTTCCTGGCGTTCTGGCAAGCGCTGGCCGTCTATTTAAGCAGCAGCGTGTTGCCGACGCCGGAAGCGGTAGCCCATATCTTCTGGCGCGAAACCCTGTCAGGACAACTACCCTATCACTTGGGCGTTACTTTGCTCAGACTTGTAGTCAGTTTTGCCATTGCCATGCTGCTCGGCTGCGCAATCGGCATCGTCTTGGGCCGGCATAAGAAACTGGATGCGTTCTTCGACAACTGGCTGGTCATTTTTCTGAACATTCCGGCACTGGTCACGATTATCCTGTGTTACGTCTGGTTCGGCCTGATCGAATCGGCTGCGATACTGGCCGTCGTCATCAACAAGCTGCCTAACGTCGTCGTGACGATCCGCGAAGGCACGCGGGCACTGGATCAGGATTTGCTGGAAATGGCCCGCTGTTATCATTTCGGCCGGCGCAAGACATTAGCGCATGTGATCTGGCCGCAATTACATCCGTTCGTCATGAGTGCTACGCGCTCCGGTCTGGCATTGATCTGGAAAATCATCCTGGTGGTTGAATTGCTGGGCCGCAGCAACGGCATGGGTTATCAACTGCATTTGTTTTTCCAGCTGTTCGATGTCGCCGGCATTCTGGCTTACACCATCGCCTTCGTGGCCGTTATTCAATTGATAGAACTGATAATCCTGAAGCCTCTGGACAGAAAATCGCAACGGTGGCGCCGATGACCGATATTCGCATCCGCATCGACAGCAAGACTTATCCGGCCATAGGCCAGGCCGGCCAGTACCGGGCCATCGCCGATCTCGACCTGTCGCTGAAAGCCGGCGAATTCGCCTGCCTGGTCGGCCCTTCCGGCTGCGGCAAGACGACGCTGCTGAACATTATTGCCGGCCTGGACCATGATTATGACGGCGAGATTCTGCTGGGCTCGCAGCACACGTCCCCCAAAATCGGCTATGTATTCCAGAATCCGCGCCTGCTGCCGTGGCGTACGGTCAGGGAAAACATTGAACTGGCGCTAGGCAGCCATCAATCCCCGGAGCTGATCGATCCGCTCCTGGAAACCATGCAGCTGACCCGGGCGCAGCATGTTTACCCCGAACGCCTGTCTCTGGGCATGAGCCGTCGTGTCGCCATTATCCGCGCGTTCGCCGTCGACCCCGACGTGCTATTGATGGACGAGCCTTTTGTTTCGCTTGACGCACCCACGGCCAGGCAAGTCCGGGACCTGCTGCTGAAGCTGTGGCGGCAGCGCCCGCATACGGTTCTGTTTGTCACGCATGATCTGCGGGAAGCCATTGCCCTGGCGGATCGGCTGATTTTCCTGTCCTCATCACCGATGCACGTGCTAAGCGAGATCATTGTGCCCATCGCCCGGGAGGAACGCCATAATGAGACGCTGATCGAATCGTGCAGGCAGCAATTGATGAAGGACCATCCTGAAATAAGGCAGCTTTTATAACCGGCATCAACCTTGAAATCAACGATCAAATATCAGATACTTAAGGTTTTTTAAGCCTTAGCCGGGCTTGCCAATAACTACCGGAGACTGACAAAGCATGAACAAAAAAATTATCCTGGGATCAACAATAGCAGCACTTGCCTTAAGTCCATTAATTTCATCGGCAGCTGGCGATAGCGAGCAATACCCTGCCGCTAATTTCCAGCCTAAGGTCGTCTATATCGATAAAGAAGCCGTCAAGAAAGAATCTGCCGAGAAACCATCGACCAAGTGTGAAAAAAAGAAATCCGAGTTCGACCCTAAATACCCGGCGGCAAATTTCGAGCCTAAGGTTATATTCCCCGCCGCTGAATAAGCTTGCATAGAATGCCGGGGTTTGATCCGGATTATCTTCTCGATCCATCAAATCCCGGCTTTATCAAGCGTCGTATAACCAGCAGCTGGGGCGCGGGTCGCTAACCTTCTTCGCCGGATGCCGCTAACGGTATGGATAAAATATTATCAGCATCGGTTTCCTGCCCGACCTCTTCAATAATTTTTTAGTAGCTTGCTAAAGTTTTACCAGCTTCTCTCCTCAAAACTGCAGAGCCATTTTTTGCATTGAATAAACAAAAAAGGAATTTAGTCCCGCGCTTATGGTAAAATTGCTTTTATTTTGCCCCGATAGCTCAGCAGGATAGAGCGGTCCCCTCCTAAGGGACAGGCCGGTGGTTCAAATCCGCCTCGGGGCGCCATTAACTCCCATGACTATCGCCATAGCGATACTCCACCAATCCCGCCATTAAAAACGCCCATAACGACCTGATTGTGATCATTATTATCCTGACGCGTTTTTATTAAAATTAACCTTTTTTACCTCGCACTGTAAGACGAATGTCCGTCAACACCTGCTTTTATTGAGACCTTAAATATTATGCCATTTTCCGCTCTCGGTTTATCCGATCCGCTACTGCGCGCCATCTCTGATGCCGGCTATACCCAGCCTTCGCCGATTCAGTCACAAGCCATTCCTGCCATATTGAGAAGCCACGATATTCTGGCTGCCGCACAAACCGGCACCGGAAAAACCGCAGGATTTACATTACCTATCTTGCATCGCTTATCGCAAAAGTCTTATGGCGCAAACCGGCCGATAAGAGCTTTGATCCTGACTCCGACTCGCGAATTAGCCGCCCAGGTTGGAGAATCGGTTGCCAAATATAGCGCTCACCTGCATCCGCGCTTAAAGTCGGAAGTCGTTTTTGGCGGCGTCAAAATCAATCCCCAAATGATGCGCTTAAGAGGCGGCGTGGATGTTCTGGTGGCAACGCCGGGGCGCCTACTGGACCTGGTCAGTCAAAATGCGGCTAAACTCGATAAAGTGGAAGTACTGGTACTTGATGAGGCCGATCGCATGCTGGACATGGGCTTTATCCGCGATATCCGCAAGATAATTGCGTTATTGCCCCCAAAACGTCAAAACCTGTTATTTTCGGCCACCTTTTCCGACGACATTCGCAAACTCACGACCGGCCTGCTGGTCAATCCCGTGAAAATCGAAGTGGCACCGCGCAATACCGCCGCCGAACTGGTTGAGCAGATTGCCTACACCGTCAACAAAACCCAAAAAGCCGAACTGCTTTGCCACCTGGTAAAGGAAAATGACTGGCGACAGGTGTTGGTGTTTACCAGCACCAAGCATGGCGCCAACCGGCTCACTGAAAAACTCAACAAAGTGGATATCAAGGCCGCCGCTATTCATGGCAACAAGAGCCAGGGAGCCAGGACCAGCGCCCTCGCAGGCTTTAAAGCCGGTGAACTGCGCGTACTGGTTGCGACCGATGTAGCGGCGCGCGGTATCGATATCGCGCAGCTGCCGCATGTAGTCAATTTTGAACTGCCCCGCTCGCCAGCCGATTATGTTCACAGAATCGGCCGTACCGGGCGCGCCGGCGAAGAAGGGCAAGCCATATCATTAGTCTCGCATGACGAATACAGCGCTCTGCGACTCATTGAGAAGTTGATCGGCAAGTCCATTAAACGCGAGCAGATCAATGGCTTTGAAGCGTCTGAAGTCGCGCCGCCGGAACCACCTGCCCAACCACGCGGACCGCGTCCCGGCAAAAATTCAAATCAGCCGCGCAGAAGCTCAAGCCAGCCACGCAGACCTGCAGGCGCTCAGTCAAAAAGTCCATCCCGTGCCAGAAGCTATGCTTGATTAAAATGCGGTAGTCGAAGCGCCTACTTTGGGTAGGCGCCCATACGCTTAGGATACCGCCAGAAATAACTTCCCTGAACTGATCCAGAAAATCGACGATAAT
>CAYPJI010000054.1:0-11006 GCA_964411045.1 uncultured Methylobacter sp.
CATCGCAGTAAAACTAAAACAGCACATAGCTCGATTTATTGTAATTGGGGTTTCAAGGCCATGCCGATGTAATTACAAGCATATCGGCATGGCGCAGAGTTTATGGCCGATCCGCTTCTTTTTGTTTTTCCAGCAGATAGTCCAGCCAGAGATTGGTCAACTTCTCCTGTACCGAATTTTGCCGCAGCCGTTCATGCAGATGCGTAAAGTCCACGCGGTCCAGTTCCTGATCCTGGTTATAGCAGGAATAGACGAAGTATTCTTCGCCCGTCCCCGGATCCGTATGCTTGCACAGGCATTGCGCGCAAACGCCTTTCATCATGCATTGCATTGGCGAGTTGATGGAGCCGATGGCTACGTGCTCTTTCAGGTACGGTTGCAGTACACCGAAGCGGGCTTCCTTGACGGCCGCCATCATGCGGTCCGAGCCGATTACAATCATGTGATCAACTTCGGACAGACTGATGGGCTGTTCGCCCAGCTTGCCGCCGGCATAGGCGAGCATGGCTTCCAGAATATTGCCGATAAAGGTTTTATCCTGCGGACGTGACGGTACGATAGGCTCTTCAACATCAGGGGTCCTGTCGACGGACCAGATGATTATGTCCGAGGCCGCTTCGATATCCTCGACTTTGAAAACGTCATGCTTGTTTTTGTAGCCGGCAAAATAAATGACGCGATTACCTGCCGCCCGTAGCGCTTTGCCGATAGAGAACAGAACGGCATTGCCTAGGCCCCCTCCCAGCAGCAGCGCGGTTTTGTCATGCGGGATTTCCGTCGGCGTGCCCGTGACGCCCATGACGATGAGCGGATCGCCGATAGTCCAGTTGGCGCACAGGCGCGTGGAGGCGCCCATTTCCAGTGCGATCAGCGAGATCGTGCCTTTTTCCTTATCGACTTCGGCGCCGGTCAGGGCGATGCCTTCCGCCGCCAGCACCGTGTCTTCAACGGTTGGCGCAAGGGCTTCAAAGTTCTGTACCCGGTAGAACTGGCCCGGCCGGAACCGCCTGGCCTGCATCGGCGCCTTGACGACGACTTCGATAATGTTCGGCGTCAGCCGGTTGATGGCGACTATGGTAGCTGCCAGGGCTTCATCGAGCGTCGCAAAAAAAGTCCGAAGCGCTGCATCGCGTTGCGGTTGCTGGGCCGGGTCCAGGTTGGTCAGTTCTTTTTCGAACAGTTTGACGATATAAGGATAACCGTCTCTGGCGCTGGCCATGGCCTTGACGACATTGCCGGCATAGACCGGATGGTTGTCGCCGCCGAAGCTGATGAATTTATCGCCTTTCCGGTAGGAGGTTAGCGGCGCCGGCTTGCCCAGTTTCGGCGCAGCCTTATCGGCCATAGGCACCAGCTCCAGGCCGCCATCCAGCCATTCCGGCTGATAGCGTTGGAAAAACTGCCGGTCCATTTCGAAAGTGCCGGGATGCTCGCTTTGGTAAATCGTATTGGGCGACGTACCGGCGGCGATATAAAGATTGCGCAGCGGCACGGTCACGTCATTTCCTGAGATGACCCAGCTGCCGTCATCGTCCTGAACCATTTTTTCAAACTGTACCGCTTTCAGATGGCCATGCTCATCGGCCAGTGCCTGCATCGGGCTCATGCCTTCGGCCAGGGCGATGCCTTCGGTGAGCGCTGACGTAATTTCTTCATGATTTTGCCGGTAGGCCGGCGAATCCTTGATGCCTCTGCGGTAGAACAGGGTAACGCCGCCCCATTTTTCAAGCAGCGGATGAAAATTCGGTTTCTCGCCGGCCGCTTCGGCGCGCTGGCGTTCGGCCCGGATTTCCTGGCCATGAGCCAGAAACTCATCAAGGATTTTGATTTCTTCCTCATCATAACGGATGCGCACGGTTTTCTCGCCGAACACCTGCACCAGCTTTTCATAGCGCGTCAGTGTTTTTTCGACCTGCACCGGATAATAGGCCAAAAGTTCGGTGCAGGTGTCGATCGCGGTCAGGCCGCCGCCGATGACGCCGGCCGGCAGGCGCACATGCAGATTGGCCAGCGATGAGTCTTTGGCGGCGCCGGTCAGCTGCAGTGCCATCAGGAAATCGGAGGCTTTGCGGATGCCGCGGATCAGGTTGTTCTTCAGGTTAATAACGGTCGGCTTGCCGGCGCCGGTGGCGATGCTGATATGGTCGAAGCCCATGTTCCAGGCATCGTCGATAGTCAGCGTGCCGCCGAAGCGGACGCCGCCGTAGGCGCCGAAATTCCGGTTCCGCAGCAGGTTGATATAGATGACTTTCAGGAAGTTTTTGTCCCAGCGCACCGTGATGCCGTATTCGGCCACGCCGCCGAAGCCGGCCAGCCGGCGCTTGTCCAGTTGTTCGTAGAGATCGCTGAAATCCCGGATCGGCTCGGGCGGCGCGTCGGCATCGCCGACTAATTCGACGGGCAGCGGCTCCAGCTTCAAGGCGTCGATAGCGGCAACGCCGAAACCTTCATTCAGCAAATAATGGCTCATGGTGTAGCCGGCCGGTCCCAGGCCCACGACCAGCGCGTTTTTGCCGTTATAGGGCAGGGCATAAGGGCGCTTGACGTTCAATGGATTCCAGCGCGTCAGCAGACTGTAGATTTCAAAGCCGTAGGGCATGAACAGCACATCGGTCAGGACATTGGTTTCGATCTGCGGAATATTGACGGGGTCGGTCTTTTGGAAGATGCAGCCCTTCATGCAGTCGTTGCAGATGCGATGGCCGGTGCCGGGACACATGGGATTGTCGATGATGATGATGGCCAGTGCGCCGATATTGTCGCCCTGGCGCTTGACCACATGCATCTCGGAGATTTTTTCATCGAGCGGGCAGCCGGTTATGACGACGTCCAGCGGATTGGTCTTGTAAGTATGGGTCTTTTTGTTGCGCATGCCTTTGGAGCAGGAGTCCGTGTCGCGCTCGTGGCAATAGATGCAATGGTCGACTTCATACAGCACCTGTCTTTCATTGAAGCGTGGATCAGTCAGCGCAAAGCCGTCGCGCCGCTTGCGTGATTGTTTGGGTCCCGCCCAGGCTTTGTAGAGTCCGCGATCGACGATTTCATGTTCGACGAGATCGTCGAAGTCCTGTTTTCCGGGTGTTTTGAAGCTGAGCCAATCGCCGACTGTCCGGCTGACTTGTTCGTCATGGAGTGCTGCAAAGCTCCAGCGCTGGACGATGTCCAGCAGGCGGCTTACGAATTCGGGCGCATCCTGCAGCGCCAGAATATCGGCAAAGGCGACAGCCGCAGACCCGTGCGCGCTCAGATTCCGGCGCAGCGCCTCCACGGCCTGATCGGCATCTTCGTAGTCGCTGTCTTTGTCTTTGGCGATGAGCGCGTAATGTTTGGCCAGTCTTGCCAGTTCGGAGCCGGCACGGGCTACACGGCGCTCGGCATCGGTATTCGTTTCCGGAAATCCCGCCTCGATCAGCAGTTCAAAGCGGCTTGTTACGGCAGAGATATCCCACTGGCTGACGTCCTGGCCTTTAAACAGGGCGTCGAGCTTGTCGATGACTTCGTGTTTGTAGGTATAGACCGTATCGAATTCATCCTTGATTTTGAAGGATTGAGTCTGATGTTGCCCGGCTACATTAAACAATCTGGCGACAAACTGGCCGACATAAGGCCCCATGCGCACGAGCAAGTCGGAAATTTCCGTCGGCTCCAGGCCTGTGCCCTGGCTCAGCCGATAGTCTTGAAAGGCCCTGAACAGTTCAGGATTTTGCTGTTCGACCGTCGTGTCGAATACGTCCAGCAAGTCTTGCAGACGCGCGGCGTCATAGAGATCCGCGTAGTGAAAGCCGGGGATTCCCAGCTTAAAGGTGTTCTGTGCCATACTTTCTTTACTCCGATCAGCTCAAAAATCTGTTCAGGGCTCTTGATAATAAGAGGCTATGCGGGCGGCATTTTCTCCCTAAGCTTCAAAAATCGCTGATAGCGCTTCATTGAAATCTCGCCATGTTCGGCCGCCGCCCGCACGGCGCAGCCCTTATCATTTACATGGCGGCAGTCATTGAACTGGCAGTTATCAATTAACGGTTGAAATTCTCTGTAACCGTATGCCAGTTGCTGTTCGTTAAGACCTGCCAGCCCGAAAATGGCTACGCCGGGGCTGTCGATCAGATCGCCGCCCTGATCCATGTGATACAGCGTCGCGGCCGTGGTCGTGTGACGCCCGTGTTTGGTCGTTGCCGAAATGGTATTGGTTTTGAGTTCCTTATCCGGGATCAGGGTATTCGTTAAGGACGATTTGCCGACGCCAGACTGGCCCGCAAAGATGCTGACCTGGCCTTTTAACGCCTGTTTCAGTTCTTGCAAACCTTCATGCTCCGGAATTCTGGTGCTGACCCGGTATAACGGGTAGCCCAATTTCTGATAGTCCAGCAATTCCTGTTCGATAGCGTCCGATTGGCCCAGATCGATTTTGTTGAACACTAAAGCCGCATTGAAATGATGATTTTCGCAGACGGCCAGGTATTGATCGATCAGTAGAAAATCACAATAAGGTTCGATGGCAAAGACAACGAACACGGTGTCGATATTGGCGGCCACCGGGCGGACTTTGTCGTTTCTGGACGGACGCGCCAGCAGCGTACGCCTGGGCAAAATTTCTTCTATACGGCCCTGGTCGGAAGCCGATTGCATCCACAAAACCTTATCCCCGACGGCGACGGTATCCAGCCGCCGGCGGGTCTGGCACAGGTAGATCTTGCCGTCGGTTTCGACGGCTATACCCTGGCCTAAATGGGACAGGACCAAGCCTTCAAGCAGTTCAGCCATTATGCGCTCTGTATTTTGGATTCCAGGTGGGCGATACGGATAGCCGCCGGCGGATGACTATAGTGGAAGGCCGAATAGAGCGGGTCCGGTGTCAGTGTGCTGGCGTTTTCCTCATACAGTTTGACCAGTCCGCTGATCATTTTGCTGGCCTGCGCGTTTTTCGAGGCGAAATCGTCGGCTTCAAATTCAAACTTACGTTGAAAGTAAGCCATGACCGGTTGCATGAAAAAGGTAAAGACAGGCGAAACCAGCATGAACAACAATAAAGCTGCGGCGTTGGATGGTTGTTGCACGCCGAGTCCGGTATAGAACCATTGCTCATTGATCAGCCAGCCAAGAATAGCCAGGCTGATCAAGCTCATGAGCGACGTGGCGACCAGCATTTTAATGACATGCTTGCACTTAAAATGCCCCAGTTCATGAGCCAGCACGGCTTCCAGTTCTTCATGGTCCAGTGAATTGACCAGCGTATCAAAGAACACGATGCGCTTGTTATTGCCAAGGCCTGTAAAGTAGGCATTGCCATGGCCCGAGCGCTTGGAGCCGTCCATGATGAAGATGCCCTGGCTGCTGAAACCGCAGCGGGCCAGCAGTCCCTGGATACGGTCTTTCAGCGCGCCTTCCTGCATGGGCGTGAATTTGTTGAACAGCGGCGCGATGACGGTAGGGTAAAGCCAGCTCATCAGCAATGAGAAACTGATCAAGACTACCCATGTCCATAGCCACCAAAGGGAGCCGATGCTGTCCATAATCCACAAAATCAGGGCCAGCAAAGGCAGGCCGATAGCGGCGGATAAAGCCAGTTGCAGAAACTGGTCTTTGATGAACTGTTTGGGGGTGCTTTTGTTGAAACCGAATTTTTCTTCAATGACGAATGTCTGATAAATGCTGGTCGGGAGATCAATCAGGTGCATGACCAGAAAAATGGTGGCTATGGCTGTGATACCGGCTATTCGCGGCGACAAGTCAAAAGAGGCCCAGAATTCAAAAGCGGCATTGATGCCGCCGCCTACCGTCAGTAGCAGCAAGGCGATCACGCCGATAATGCTGTCGATATCGCCGAGTTTTCCTTTTGCGATGGTATAGTCGGCCGCTTTTTGATGGGCCTCCAGGGAGACGCTGTTTTTGAACGCCTCAGGCACGGCGTTGCGATGACTTTTGACGTAAGCGGCCTGGCGGCTGGACAGCCAGAATTGAACCGAATAGGAAATAATCAGAGCGATTATAAAGATAATGGTAAAGGTATTCATGGGTTTAAAACAAAAGTTTAAGAATTAGGCATACAGATTAGCCAATGCTACAATTTACCGCAACCTTATTAATATTATGGAATCAATAATATGGCGCAGGACTCACAGAATCTCATCTGGATAGATCTGGAAATGACCGGATTAAATCCCGACACTGATTTAATCATTGAGATTGCTACAGTCATTACCGATAAAGATTTGAATATCCTGGCTCAAGGGCCTGTGCTGGCGGTCCATCAATCCGATGCAGTGTTAGCGGCTATGGATGACTGGAACCAGAAATATCACGGGCAGTCGGGCCTGATTGATAGAGTCAGAGCTTCAACCATTGATGATGCCGAGGCCGAACGGCTGACTCTGGAGTTTATCAAGGAATGGGTGCCCGAAAATAAGTCGCCTATTTGCGGCAACAGTATTTGTCAGGACCGGCGTTTTCTTTATCGGCATATGCCTAAACTGGAAGCCTACTTCCATTACCGCAATCTGGATGTGTCAACGCTGAAAGAATTAGTTGTCCGTTGGGCGCCGGAATTGAGATGCGGTTTTAGCAAGAAGGCTACGCACATGGCTTTAAGCGATATTATCGAATCCATTGAAGAGCTGCGTTATTACCGGGACCATTTTATCGCCTATAAGGGCACGGGTAGCGCCTGAGTCAGCATGAATCAATTGATCGCTGTGGCATTGGGCGGTTCGCTTGGCTCGGTGCTGCGCTTTTTAGTCTCAACGGGAACTTATCAATGGCTGGGCCGGGGATTTCCTTACGGCACATTAGCCGTCAATGTGATCGGCTCGTTTTTAATCGGTTTGCTGGCTGAAGCCCTTATTCTGCAGCGTATCACCTTCGCCTTGGAATATCGGGCCGGAATTCTGGTGGGCATCATGGGCGGCTTCACCACGTTTTCGAGTTTCTCGCTGGAAACGATTTATTTGATAGAGCAGGGCAGTTTTGCTAAAGCCGCATTGAATGTTTTGGTTAGCATCACTGCGTGTCTACTGGCTGTCTGGCTGGGGCTGCTTTCCGGCCGATCGTTATTTCTTTACTCGGACGGCGCCATACAATGGCCGGGCGGGTTATTTCCTTACGCGTTGGTTATCGTGAATGCCATCGGCGCTTTTTTAATAGGTATTGTAGCAACTATTTTATTGCAAAAAGCGTCACTATCGATGGAATATCGGGCTGCGATTATAATAGTTATAGTGGGCCTTTATTTAACCTTATCCGGTTTATATTTAATTCTATACATGATCGAGCACGGTTATTCATTTGAAAACCATTGGAATTTAATGCTCGGCATTTTTGCCGGCAACGGTTTGATCAGCATTCTAGTGCTTTGGACGGGCTTATGGGCGGGTAGACAGATATGACTACAACAGATGTAACGATTGCCAGAGTCTATACAATGGAAGGGCGCGATCATCTCAACCGGGTCTTGGATATCCTGCATAACGAGGAAAAGATCAGGGGTGTCACAGTGATTCGCGGTATCGCCGGAGTGGGCGCGTCAGGCGAGATCCATACCTCATCGCTGCTTGATCTGTCGCTGGAATTGCCGTTAATCATCGAGTTTTATGATGAGCCTTTAAAAGTTGAAAAAGCCATCCATGAGCTTCAGTCAAGGCTGAACCTCAAACATATCGTTAGCTGGCCGGCAACGGCACATATTCATTCAATTTCTTAATTTTAGAAGGTAACTACACTGTCATGTTAGATCCCCATTTATTTAGAGCTGATCTTGATTTTGTAAAAGAACAATTAAACAGACGCTCATTCGGTTTTGATTCGGAGTTCTACACTGCGCTGGAAGCCAGACGCAAAGACATACAAGTTAAAACCCAGGAATTGCAGAACGAGCGCAACAACCGGTCCAAAGCGATTGGACAGGCCAAGGCCAAAGGCGAAGACATTCAGCCTCTTTTGGATCAGGTTCAGCATTTGGGCGATCAATTAAAAGAGGCGGAAACGGAATTGTCAGAAATCCAGGCGCAAATGACCGCCTTGATGGAAGGTATTCCCAATATACTCGATGTCAGTGTGCCGGACGGCAAAAGCGAGGACGATAACGTTGAAATCAGCCGCTGGGGCGACATTCCTGCATTTGATTTCGAGCCCAAGGATCACGTCGATCTGGGGGCAAAGAGGGGTATGGATTTCGAATTGGGCGCCAAAATCGCCAGCGCCCGGTTTGTGGTTTTGAGCGGTCCATTGGCAAGACTGCAGCGCGCGATCATTCAGCTGATGCTGGATACGCATACCCTGGAGCATGGTTACAGTGAAACCTATGTGCCGTTTCTGGTCAATGCGGACAGCCTGCGCGGCACCGGCCAGTTGCCGAAGTTTGAGGCTGATTTGTTTAAGGTCGAAAATGACACGCCTTTCTATCTGATCCCGACTGCTGAAGTGCCGGTCACGAACATGGTCAGAGACGTTATCGTCGATGCCAAGGACATGCCGCTGAAGTTTGCTTCGCATACGCCCTGTTTCCGCAGCGAAGCCGGTGCATACGGGCGCGATGTGCGCGGCATGATCCGCCAGCATCAGTTTGAAAAAGTCGAGTTGGTGCAGATTGTCAGGCCTGAAGATTCCGCCAAAGCGCATGAAGAACTGACCGAGCATGCCGAAAATATCCTGAAAAAACTGAAGCTGCCTTACCGCAAGGTATTGCTGTGTGCCGGCGATACCGGCTTCTCCTCAGCAAAAACCTATGATCTCGAAGTCTGGCTGCCGGGGCAGGGTGCCTATCGAGAAATATCCTCGTGCAGTAATTTCAAGGATTTTCAGGCCCGTCGCCTGCAGGCGCGCTGGCGCAATCCGGAAACCGGCAAGCCTGAACTGGTGCATACCTTGAATGGTTCGGGCTTGGCGGCCGGCAGAACCTTGATCGCGATTATGGAAAATTATCAGGACGTTCAGGGGCGCATTCGCGTTCCTGAAGCATTGCTGCCTTATATGGGCGGGCTGGAGATTATTGAGTAATTGAATATTAATGTATTCATTAAGTAAGTTGGCAGATTATGAAATCTGCCGCCTATTTTATTAATCGAAATAAAAGCGCGACAATATTCAGTTTTGTGCTTAACGGAATAAACATACAGTTTCACATAATATTTTTTAAATGAGTTATAAATGGTAGAAGTGACAAATTTAGTAACAAAATGACAAATTTGGTAACACATTTTTCTTAAAGAAAACGTGAACTGGTTAACGCTTTGTTAAGTTTTAAGCATATATACTTATGCCCAATATGTATCATGGTGATACGTATATTTGGGAGATAATAATGAAAAAATTTGGTTTAAGTTCTTTGGTTGCTGGCTTACTGGCGGCTAATGCAGTGGTAGCCGCTCCTACTGTAGTAGAGGGCGGGGCCGTTTTTACAGCGGGTAATGATTTACTAACTGTCCGATTGGTTGATGCTGTCGATCCGCTCAAACTGGTTCCACCATCAGACGCTTCGTGTCCAGCAACTACTCCAGTACCCAATGCAACTGATGTCGTTGTTAAAGGCGGCACGGCATTTGTTACTACAAGCACTGGAGCTGTGGCTACAGTTGATGTCAGCTCGTGCGTATCAAGCTATTGCGATGCCGAGCCGGTTGTTAACTTGAATGATGGGCATAAAGGAGAGTTGTTCATTCCTTGCTTAGACGTCAACGGTAAAAGATATGACATTACAATGGAGCAGCGCGGCAGTTCCATGAATTGGGAAGTCGTTGGATTCCCTGACTCAGAACATCATCATGGTTCTGACGATGATCATGATGATGATAATCACAAACATTAATTTGTAAACAATCGTCCAAGAGGCCGAGGATGTAGAGTTGCATCCTCGGTTTTGTTTTTTAAATTCATGAGCGACAAGCGCCGCTATGCTTGTGAGACTTGCAGAACTTTAACTTGGTTCTCGCCTGATTCAGTCAAAGTTAACCCCTTTTTGTCTGCCTTTCTTAATTCAATTCATAGCTGTGCTTCCAACAGTGTATTTGATGTATTAAATCGGATGAACTGATTGTGCCTGGGCATTAGCCCCGGCTTTTAGGAGCGCCGCCCCGGCATCATCGACTTCAATTGCGACCGGTGCGGCAGCATTTTAGTAAAATGCTACAGACAAATTTACTTATATCGTCAGAAATGGTGATGTTATCAACTGTTGCGTCGTAATTGCAGTTCGCAACATTCCATACTTGCCTAATTTTTATTTTTTCTCTCTGATTATGCTGAACGGAAATACTAATATTTCTATTTACTATCAGCTAGTTAAAGAATGCAGATCATTGATTTTTTCATAAATGAACAATTCATCTTTATAATATGACATGAAATAATACAAGTGGTTTATTAACTATGGGGTTGGAAATGATTAGAGTATTGGTTTTATCAGTGCTGTTAGCGTCAAGTATTGCCATACAAGCAGTCGAAAGCGATATCCAACAAATGGCGGAGCAGGGCGATGCTTTAGCTCAGGCTAAATTGGGCGCGATGTACATATTGGGGCGGGATGGCGTAGACAAAGATGAACAGAAAGCGGCCGAGTGGATGCTGAAAGCCGCAAAGCAAGGTCTTATTGAAGCAGAAGTGGTTATGGCGGCGCTATATGACAGAGGAATGGGCGTACCGCAAAATATTGATACGGCAACGCAATGGTATGAAAAAGCCGCTGTCAAAGGGCATGGCGCCTCGCTTGCGCTTCTGGGAAGGAATGAGACGGCTAAAGGCAGCGTTGCCTTTAATTACAAAACGGCCCGCTTAACTGCAGCCAGGCAAATTCCAGCAGAATATGCGAAAAAAATTTTACTTAAGAAATAAATATCAAATGAGTACCAAAACACGATTTGCCCCGAGTCCAACGGGCTACCTGCATATAGGCGGCCTGCGCACGGCGCTTTACGGATACCTGTTTGCAAAACAGGGCCACGGTAAATTCATACTTAGAATAGAGGACACCGACCAGGAACGCTATGTGGAAGGCGCTACAGAACTGATCTACCGCACAC
>CAYPJI010000055.1:0-8388 GCA_964411045.1 uncultured Methylobacter sp.
GCCTGCAGGCTCGAAGCAAACCCTTCCAGCATATCAATGGAAGCGAAGCGCCGCCCTCCGAATTGTTCCGAGAAATGCAGCTGATGAAAAGGGATGCGCCGAAACAGCACGACGCCCTGCCAGGTGATGCCGATCGCGCCGGCGACAATCCGCAACAGCCCCGCCTCCTCGGCCGCGCGCATCTCCCGGTCGCCATGCAGTCCGTGCAGGGTCAGCCTGGTCAGCGGGGTGAAGAACGAACCCAGAAAAAAACCGAGTAGCAGCATGGGCCAAAAAATCTGGTCGAATGAGCCGGGGTCGTCGAACAGGCCCAGCCAGTAAAAGGTAAAGGAAAAACCGAGGAGATTGAGGCAGGCCAGCAGGCGGGCGTCCAGCCTGTCGGTCAGCTTGTGCATCACCAGGGTCACCGGCACCGCCAGCAGGATCATGGGCAGGTAAACCATGCCGGCCAGAAACGAGGAATACCCCAGCAATACTTGAAGCTGAACGATGAAGACGGAGAGCAGTCCCTGGATGGAAAGAAATCCCACGGCGAGGCAAGTCGCGCCGATCGCAAAGTTACGGTGCGCAAAAAGGCGCAGGTCGAATACCGGATAGGGCTCGTCGAATTCCCAGATGATAAAGCAGGGCAACGCCACAGCCAGGACGAGCAGCATGCTGCACAGAAAAGGCGAATCCAGCCAGTCAAAATCGTTGCCCTGATTCAAAAAGGTCTGCACGCTGCCGAGAATCAAGGCCATGAGCATGAAACCGATATCGTCGAAGCGGGTACAGTTGCGCTCGAATCCCCGCCCGGCAAGCAATGAGCCGCTGATGCCGGCGATGGCCAGGGCGAAGACGATATTCAGGTAGAACAGATAACGCCAGCCCAGTTCGTCGGCGATCATGCCGCCTATGGGAAAGCTGATGGTAAAAGGCATCAGCGTGACCAGGCCCCATACCCCCAATCCCAGTAGTTTCAGATGATCGGGGTATTCCTTCAACAGCAGGGACTGCCCGACATAGAGCGTAATCCCGCCCGAGAAGCCGAGCAGGATGCGCGCCGGCACGAACAGCCATAAGCTCTGGCTGATGGCGCACAGATAGGATGCCAGGGCATACACGACAAATGCCGCGCTGAACAGGCGGTAATCGCCGAACAGGCCCGACAGACACCGCGCGCTGGGAAAGGCCAGCGCCAGGGCAATGATGAAATAGGTCTGGCCCCAGGTGGCAAAACTCGGCAATACTCCGCCCAGATCGCCGGCGACGTGGGGCAGCAATGCGATATAGGAGCCGACATTGAACAACACGATCATGTGTCCCAGGCCCAGCACGATATTAAACAGGATGAAGCGCCAGCCGCGCAGGCGTTTGGCGTAGATGAGCGTCATGGGTTTAACCTGCCGGTTGTTGAGGGGATGCGCCGGCCGGACGCCCGCCGCGCGCGCAATCCGCGAGGACTCGGCGATTGGCGCAGTCCGGCCGCATTGGCATGAATCCCATCGAGCGCCGGCAGCTCTTTTTTCAGCAGGGCTGTGTGTTTGGTTTCCAGGCCGGCCAGAGCCGAAGACCGGAAGGCGAATGATCGATTCATGTTCATCCGAATACTATAAAAATTTCTTTTTATATAAGGCAAACGATTTTTATTGGACATTAATATCGATATATCCGATATTAAGCAGATGGATATCGAACAGATCAGAACCTTTTTAAGCGTCGTCGCCAACGGCAGCTTTCTGGAAGCGGCCAACCGGCTGTACGTCACCCAATCGACCGTGAGCACGCGCATACAGCGGCTGGAATCTTATCTCGGCGTTCCCCTGTTCGTGCGCAACCGCTCCGGCGCCACGCTGACGCCGCCGGGGCAGCGTTTTTTGCGCCATGCCAAGTCCCTGCTGCTGACGCTGGAACAGGCGCGGCATGATATCGGGCTGCCCAGTCGTTTTCGCGCCAGCATTACCGTGGGCACGCGGATCGCCTTATGGGAAGAACTGCTGCCCCGATGGGTTGGGGACATGCGCAGGCAGGCGCCGGACATATCCATCCGCAGCCAGATCGGTTTTGAAGAAGACTTGATGCGGGCGCTCATCGAGGGCCGGATGGATGTCGCCATCATGTACACGCCGCACCACAGCCCCGGCCTTCAGATCGAACACCTGTTCGATGAAACGCTGGCGCTGCTGACCACCGACCCCGACAGGCCCTGGCCGAATGACGACTACATTTACGTGGATTGGGGGCCGGCCTTTTACGCGCTGCACAATAGCCATTATCCCGACCTGGAAAGCCCGTCTCAAATAGTGAATATCGGCTGGCTGGGGGTGCAGTTGATCATCAGCAATGGCGGCTCCTGCTTTCTGCCCCTTCGCATGGCCGAGCCTTTGATCCGGGCGAAAAAATTGTTTCATGTCCCCGACAGTCCGCGCTTCAGGCTGCCGACTTACATGGTCTTTCCGCGCGACAGCACGTCCCTTGTGCTGCAACAAGTGCTGGATAGCTTGCGTTTATTGGTCAGGCAACAGATGGCCAGGAATTGAGTCGCTCGGCAGCCGTTCATTCAGACACAAAAAGCGCCTACTGTCGGCGGGCGAAACCGCCGTGAGATTATCGATTGAAACATGGCTTACTGAATGACTGCCCGGTCCGACAACCCGGACATGCTTCCCTAACCATGCGGCTTAGCAAGGCCTGCTATCAAATCCTTTAGCGCCTTACCTCTGTGGCTCAGCGAATTCTTGACGGCCGGCGCCAGTTCGGCCGAGGCGCAATTCTGCTCCGGTACCCAGAACACCGGATCATAGCCGAAGCCGTTTTCGCCGACGGCATGCGTCAGAATGCGGCCTTCCCAGACGCCTTGAGCGATGATCGGGCAGGGATCATCGGCATGCGTCATGAACACCATGACGCAGATAAAGCGCGCGCTGCGCTGCTGATCGGGCACGTCCTGCAATTCGCGCAGCAGTTTTTCGATGTTGTCCTGATCGCTGGCGCCGATGCCGGCATAGCGTGCTGAAAAAACGCCGGGCGCACCGTCCAGGGCATCGACGACCAGACCGGAATCGTCGGCAATGGCCGGCAGTTGGCTCTGGCGCGCCGCATTTCGGGCTTTCAGGATCGCATTTTCGACAAAGGTGAGGCCGGTTTCCTCGCATTCGACAACATTGAACGCGGATTGCGGCACGATCGTATAGCCGGCAAGCAGGGCCTGGATTTCCCGGATCTTGCCAGTATTGCTGCTGGCGAGCACGATTTGTCGTGATTGGTTCAAGCTCATGTAAAGTCTTCTATTGCTTCGCGCTGTTTTTTTATCAACTGCTTGATACCGTAACCGGCCAGTTCCAGCATCGCGTCCAGCTCGTCCTTCCTGAAAGCATGGCCCTCGGCCGTACCCTGCACTTCGATAAAAGCGGCGGCATCGTTCATGACGACATTCATATCGGTTTCGGCGTTGCTGTCCTCGGCATAATCCAGATCCAGCACCGGCACGCCATTGTAGATGCCGACAGAGACGGAAGCGACCTGCCCGTGCAGCGGATTAACTTTTATTTGCCTACGTTTGAGCATTTTCTGCACGGCCAGCGACAAGGCGACGAAGCCGCCCGTGATCGATGCCGTGCGCGTGCCGCCGTCTGCCTGCAGCACATCGCAATCTATCGTGATAGTGTTTTCGCCCAGGGCCTTCAAATCCACTGCCGCGCGCAATGAGCGGCCGATCAGGCGCTGGATTTCCAGCGTGCGGCCGCCTTGTCTGCCGCTGCTGGCTTCCCGCCCCATGCGGCTGTGCGTCGAGCGCGGCAACATGCCGTATTCCGCGGTAACCCAGCCTTCGCCCTTGCCTTTCAGAAAACGCGGCACATGATTTTCGACACTGGCCGTGCACAGCACGCGCGTGTCGCCAAACTCAACCAGAACAGATCCTTCCGCATGTTTTGTAAAGCCGCAGGTGAATTTTATGTCCCGCAGTTGATCCGGGTTACGTCCGCTAGGTCTCATTATCTGTTCCACTAAAATAAAACCGCACAGTATACCCGAATGCGAATTGTACGGGGCCAATTTATAGGCATGAGGCGCGCGTTCATTTTCCTGCGACAAGCGCCTGCTGCAGCCGGGCAACCGATTGCGGACGCTGCTCCGGCCACACTTCCATGGCCCAGTCTATCGCTTTTAACAGCGGTTCCGGAAATTTGTTTTTAAAGGCTTTAACAGCGGGCACGAGGGTATCCTGATGCACTCTGTCCGTTGCGGGAATCAATGGCTTATATTCAAGACAGGCGCGCATGCTGGCGCCTACGGCATAAATATCCGTCCAGGGGCCTAAAGGCGCGCTCAGGTCATGCTGTTCTATCGGAGAGAAACCTTTAGTCAGCACCTTGCCTTGCTTGCTCAACTGTTTGAGCGGATAACTCTGGATGGCGCCGAAATCGAGCAATAGTGCATCATTGCCGGGGCGCACAAGAATATTGGCAGGCTTGATGTCCAGGTGGAGCAAATGATGCTCATGCATGTGGTTGATGCCGTTCAGCAGTGAAGTGAATAAGGCCCGCAGGAATTCTTCGGTAACAGGCTGGGCTTTATGTTTCAGGAACTTATTGAGCGTCAGGCCATAGTCATAAGTCATGACCATGTAAACCGTGGCGTTGGCTTCAAAAAAATTGATGACTTCAACGATATTGGGGTGTTTCAGCTTCGCCAGAACCTTGGCTTCCTCAAAAAACAAGGCTCGGCCGCGCCGAAACAGGGGCTGGGCGTCCTCGCTGTTGGCGACGACCATGTTGTTCCAGGTTCTGTGCGCCAGCTTGCGCGGCAGATATTCCTTGATCGCAACCTGAACCTGATCGCTGGTTTGCCTGGCCAGGTAGACCGAACTGAATCCGCCGTGCGCCAATTCCCGCTCGATTATATACTGGTCTATAATAGTGCCGGTTTGAAGATAGTTCCACTGCTTCGGATAGGTGTCGGGGTCGTAGTATTCGGCCATTGCAAAAATTCTATCGGGCTAAGACCCTGCAAGTATAGGTGAAAAATGATTAGAAGTATGACCGCTTTTGCCGGTAATGAAGCAGAAATCGGCAACCTGACCCTCAGCTGTGAATTGCGCACGGTTAACCATCGCTACTGTGATGTCACATTCAAATTGCCGGATCGCCTGCGTTTTGTCGAGTCCGATCTGCGCACCCTCATCGCGGCCAGAATTAAACGCGGCAAGGTAGAATGTATCATAAATTGCAAAAAGCAGGCTAAGGAGGGTCAAAATCTCACGATTAACCGCGATGCTGTTGCGGCATTGCTGGCGGCCGCCAATGAAATCGAACAACAGATGCTGGCCCCGCTGTCATTCTCGGCACTGGAGGTGCTGGCTTTTCCCGGCATCCAGCAGGAGTCCGACAATGACAGGGAGCAGCTTAAGCTGGGCGTATTGTCGCTGGTCGATCAAGCCCTGGCCCAGCTGCTGGAAGTCAGGGAGCGCGAAGGCGTCCAGCTCGGCGAGCTGATCGCGGAGCGCTGCCTGAAAATGCAGGAATTTGTCGTTGCGGCCGGCAAACGCATGCCAGAGGTTTTGCTTCAGGTTCGCAACAAGTTGAAAGACCGGATCACTGAACTGGTCGCCGAGCCCGACTTCGACCGCCTGGAGCAGGAACTGGTGTTTTTGGCGCAAAAACTGGATATCTCCGAAGAACTGGACAGGCTGGAAACTCATATTGCCGAAGTGCTAAGGGTGCTCAAGCAAAAAGAGCCCGTCGGCAGGCGACTGGACTTTCTGATGCAGGAATTAAACCGCGAGGCCAACACCCTCGGGTCCAAATCGGCCGACAAGGAAATGACGCAGATTGCCATCGAGTTGAAAGTGCTGATTGAGCAGATGCGCGAGCAGATACAGAATGTTGAATAAAACGCCCTGAGTTTTGCGCATCAGTCCAATATCCTTATTAATAAAAAACACCATGAATCACGGAAAACTTTATATTATTTCCGCACCATCCGGAGCCGGCAAAACCAGCCTGGTCAGGCAACTGGTCGCCGACCTCGACAGCCTGACCGTATCGACCTCTCACACGACGCGCGCCATGCGCCCCGGCGAGGAACATGGCCGGGATTACTACTTTGTTCCGGTGGCGGATTTTCAGGCCATGCTGGAGCGGCAGGCATTTCTTGAGCATGCTCAGGTGTTTGATAATTTCTACGGCACTGCGCGGCAAACCGTGGAGGAAAACCTGAGCCAGGGCCTGGATGTGATTCTGGAAATCGACTGGCAGGGCGCCCAGCAGATAAAAAAACTGCTGCCGGACAGCCTGTCCATTTTCATTCTGCCGCCTTCAACCGATATTCTGCAGCAGCGCCTTCGAAGCCGCGGCCAGGACGATGAGCAGATCATCGCGCGCCGCATGCGCGATGCCGTTGCCGAAATAAGCCATTATGATGAGTTTGATTATCTGGTCGTCAATGATGTATTTGAGCAGGCGCTGGCAGAATTAAAAAGCATCCTGATCGCCAACCGGTTGACCAGGCAACGGCAGCAGCATGAACTGGAGCCTTTGTTAAAAGCGCTGCTTTCCCGGTAGAGGCCGTGAACTGGGATAAGTAGGTAGGCGGGGCCGACGAACCCAGCATTTCGAAGCCGCCCATGCAGGGTTCGCCAATCCCGCCTGTAAAACTCATGATTCGGTTAAAAATAACATCCGGGTGTCGATTTTTATGAGCCCCTTGGGGAGAGCGATACCCGGATTTAATATTGATTGCCGAATCCTTAATGATACGCCGGCTTTTTAGATAAAGCCGCTTTCAATGACCGGTATGACCCAGTAATGAATGCCCGAGCCCGCGAACTCCTGCCTCAACTGTGCCAATAGTACCGGCAACTCCTGTTCCGGCACATACATCTGAAAGCGGGTTTTTTTCTGCCGGCCCGTCACCTGCTCAAGCAGCGACAAGCCCTCGTTCCTATGGTCATGTGAATTGACGATGAAACTGCTGAAGCCGTGCTCCGATTCCAGAACCAATAGATTGTCGACGACCGCCTCTTCAAGATCGGGCGGAACATTCAAGGTTACCAGGTATTCTTTACCGTTGTTCATGGTTTGACTCCATCGGTCATCGAATTCATCTCAGCCTGCAGCGCAGGCGCTTGACCGAATAATTTAAACAGAATAGGCAGCAGAAACAGCGTCAGGAACGTCGATGACACCAGGCCGCCGATCACAACGATAGCCAGCGGGCGCTGAATCTCCGAGCCCGGGCCGGTCGCAAACAGTAATGGAATCAAGCCGAAGGCTGCAATGCTGGCTGTCATCAGCACGGGCCGCAAACGCCGCATGGAGCCGACGATCACGACCTGCGCCATCGCCATGCCGGCCGCGCGCAATTGGTTGAAATAGCTGACCATGACCACGCCGTTCAGCACCGCGATGCCCAGCAGCGCGATAAAGCCGACTGAAGCCGGCACCGACAGATATTCGCCGGACAGCCACAAGGCGAATACGCCGCCGACCATGGCCAGCGGGATATTCGACAAGACCAGCGTGGCCTGGCGCACCGAGCCGAAGGTCGAGAACAGCAGCAGAAAGATCAGGCCCAGCGACACCGGGACCACGACCGAGAGCGTGGCGGCCGCGCGCTGCTGATTCTCGAACTGACCGCCGAATTCAACGAAATAGCCGGTCGGCAAATCGACCTTGTCCTTGACGGCCTGACGCGCTTCATCAACAAAACCGACCAGGTCTCGGTCCTGCACGTTGCTGCTGATCACGACAAAACGCTGGCCCCGCTCGCGCTCTACCGACACCACGCCTTCGACTTTCTCCAGGCGCGCCACGGTCGTGATCGGCACATGGTCGCCATCGGGCAGAGTCACCTGCAGGTTTTCAAAGTTGGTTGTATTGCTGCCGCCGCGGATAATCAGCGGCGTGCGTCTGATGCCTTCCTGCACGATGCCCAATTTCAGCCCTTCGATCTGCGAGCGCAGCATCGTCTCGATGCTGTCGCTGTCCAGGCCCAGGCGTCCGGCCGCCGTTTTGTCGATCGTTACCTGCAGAAACTGCATGCCTTCATTCTGCTTTGTGAACACATCGCTGGAGCCTTTGATATCCCTCAGGACCCCGGCGATCTGCGCCGCTTTTTCATTCAATACGCTCAGCTCCGGGCCAAATAGCTTGACTGCGACATCGCCGCGCGTACCCGTCAGCATTTCCGAAACACGCATTTCGATCGGCTGTGTGAATTTAAAGGCAATGCCGGGCGTGGCAGCCATGACACGCCGGATTTCCTCGATCAGCGCTTCCTTGCTGCGCATGCGCCACTCCTCCTTGGGCTTCAGGATCAGGAAGGTATCGGTATCATTCAAACTCATCGGGTCCAGGCCCAGCTCATCGGTGCCGAACAGGTATTGGCCGGAGGGAGGCAGCAGTTTAT
>CAYPJI010000055.1:8398-10977 GCA_964411045.1 uncultured Methylobacter sp.
ATCCGCCAGCTCATCGGTGCCGACGCGCGCAACCACATCGGTTATTTCGGGAATGTTCTTGAGCAGGTTTTTCTGTACCTGCACGTCCAGCGCCACCGAGTCCGCCAGCGTAATCGACGGCAGTTTTTCCAGCTGTACGATAATGTCGCCTTCATCCATGGTCGGCATGAACGTGCTGCCGATTTGCGTGAAGGCAGCCACGGTCAGGACCAGCAAGACGCCGACGCCGGTAAAGACTTTCTTGCTGTTCGCCATGCACCACAGCAAAGCCGGTTGATACAGCCTCAGCAACTGCCGGGGCAGCCAGGGTTCTTCATGGGATACTTTCTTCAGCAGATAGGAAGACAGCACCGGAATCACCGATAGGGACAGCAGCAGCGAGCCGCTGAGCGCGAACACGATGGTCAAGGCCACCGGCGTGAACAGTTTGCCTTCCAGGCCCTGCAAGGTCAGCAGCGGCAGAAACACGATGATGATGATCAGGATGCCCGAAGTCACGGGCACGGATACTTCGCGTGCGGCCCGATAGATCACATGCAGGCGCGGCAAACGCTGGGCCTTTTCCGTGTGCGCCATGTGCGTGATGATGTTTTCCACCACGACCACGGCCCCATCGACGAGCATGCCGATCGCGATGGCCAGGCCGCCAAGGCTCATCAGATTGGCCGACATGCCCATCTGTTGCATCAGGATGAAGGTCACGAGGGCCGCTAGCGGCAGGATCAGGGCAACGGTCAGCGCGGCGCGCAGGTTGCCGAGGAACAGGATCAGCAGGACCACGACCAGCACGATCGCTTCCAGCAAGGCATGCTGAACCGTATCGACGGCTTTATTGACCAGATTGCTGCGGTTATAGAACACCGTGGCTTCGACGCCGGGGGGGAAGCCGGCTTTAATCTCTTCCATTTTTTTCTCTATGCCCTCGATGGTCTGACGGGCATTAGCGCCGCGTAAACTCAGTACCAGGCCGGTGATCGATTCGCCCTTGCCGTTTTTGCTGACCGCGCCGTAGCGGGTCAATGCGCCGATCTGGATATCGGCGACATCGCTGACTTTGATCGGCGCGCCGTTTTTATTATCGACCACGATGGCGGCGACATCGTCCAAGGTCTTGATGCGGCCCTCGGCCCGCACGATCAGTGCCTCCTCGCCTTCGGTCAGACGCCCGGCGCCGTCATTGCGGTTATTGCTTTCCAGCGCTGTTATCAGCTTGTCGATATCAATGCCGCGCGCCGCCATGCGGGCATTGTCCGGTATCACTTCGAAGCTTCTGACCAGTCCGCCCAGCGCGTTGACGTCAGCCACGCCGGGCACGGTGCGCAGGGCGGGGCGAATGACCCAGTCCAGCAGGCTGCGTTTTTCCATCAGGCTCAGATCGCCGCCTTCGATCGAAAACATGTACATCTCGCCGAGCGGCGTCGTCATCGGCGCAATGCCGCCCTCAATGCCGGCCGGCAGATCGCTCCACATCGTGTTCAGACGTTCGGCGATCTGTTGGCGCGCCCAGTAGATGTCGGTACCTTCCTCAAAGTCGATGGTGATATCGGTCAGCGCATATTTGGCAATCGAACGCAGCATGGTCTGATGCGGAATGCCCAATAGCTCGACTTCTATCGGTGCGGTAATGCGCGCCTCAACCTCTTCCGGCGTCATGCCGGCCGCTTTCACGATGACCTTGACCTGAGTCGGCGAGACTTCCGGAAAGGCATCGATCGGAATGTTTTTAAAAGCATAATAGCCGCCGCCGGCGAGCAGCACTATGACAAGCAGCATCAATATGCGCTGGCTCAGCGCAAAACGAATCAGACCACCCATTACTCATCGCCTCCGAGCCCCAGCCAGTTGGCTTTCAGCGCAACCGCACCCGAGACGGCGATATCTTCAGTACCGGTCAGCTCGCCGGTGATGATGGAATCGGCATCCTGCTTGCCTATGACTTTGACCGGCGTGACCAGAAAGCCCTGGCCCGTGCGGATAAAGATATAAGTCTGGCCTTCATATTGAGCGATTGCCGCGTTCGGGACTTTGAATGCCGCCGTCTTGTCGCTGCCATGAATAATGCGCGTGTTGACTTTCTGCCCGACGCGTACGGCTGCCGGCATGCTTTTGATGACGGCTCTGGCCAGCAATGTCTGGTTTTCCGGGTTGACGCTTTGGCCGAGCAGGCTGATGTGCGCAGTGACAGCGGTATTTTCGATCGTTACCTGATCGCCGACATTAATGTCGCCTATGCGTTCCTGCGGAATATTGATTTCCAGCCAGAGCTCGCTCAGATCGGCAATGCGGTACAGCGGCGCCAGACTGTCTATGCGCTGGCCGGCAGAGGCCATGCGCTCGAGCACGACGCCTGACAGGGGCGCGCGTAGCGTCAGCAAGCTGCTTAAGCGCTGAGTTTTTGCCAAACGCTGGATTTCTGCGTTCGACATGCCGGCCATTGCCAGCAGCTGTTTGGTTTCGTTCACTTCGGTCAGATAAAGCTGATACTGGCTGCGCGTTTCCTGCGAGCGTTTGTCGGATATGACGCCTTCTTCCAGCAGCTTTTTATCTTCAACTGACAGGTTCATGATTTGTTGCCTCCT
>CAYPJI010000056.1:0-10902 GCA_964411045.1 uncultured Methylobacter sp.
TACGCCAGTCGTTGGATCCTGGCGCCGATGTATGTCGGCATGAGCCTGGCTTTGTTGGGACTTTCAATAAAATTCTTTCAGGAGCTATCTCACTTCATCCCTCATATCCTCGAAGCTGACGAATCCGAAATGATTCTGAAATTGCTGACCTTGATCGACATGACGCTGGTGGCAAGCCTGATCGTTATCGTCATGTTCAGCGGTTATGAAAATTTCGTCTCCCAAATGGATCTGGACGAGGAAACTGAGAAGCTCGACTGGCTGGGCACGCACGACTACACATCCCTTAAACTGAAGGTGGCCTCATCGATAGTTGCGATTTCCTCAATCCATCTATTGAAAATTTTTATGAACGCACAGACGACCGATAATGACAAAATCATGTGGTACGTCCTGACGCACCTGACCTTTGTGATATCGGCCCTGTTTATGGGGTATCTTGAAAAGCTCACCAAGCACTGATGATAAAATTACTACTGTTAGGTACGGCGGGCTGCCATTTGTGCGAAGAGGCGGAAGCCATCGTCGATGCATGCAGAGCGCAAGCTACCGAACAACTGACTGTCGAGGCGGTAGACATAGCCGAGCAGGCCCAATGGCAGGCGGATTACGCAGTACGGATTCCCGTTTTATATCATCCGGCAACTCAACAAGAACTGGGATGGCCGTTCGGCCGAAATGATGTTAACGAATTTATTAGTGGATTAAGCAATGACTGAACATTACAGAATTGAAAAAGACAGCATGGGCGAATTGGAAGTGCCGGCCGATGCTTTATACGCGGCGCAAACGCAACGCGCGGTCAATAACTTTCCGGTCAGCGGCTTGACCATGCCGCCGGCATTCATTAAGACCGTGGCGCTTATCAAGCAGAGCGCGGCCAAGGTCAATATGGAACTGGGGGAACTCGATGCCGCTATTGGCCAGGCCATCGTGCAGGCTGCCCAGCAGATCATCGACGGCGGCCACAGTCAGCATTTTCCGATCGACGTATTCCAGACCGGTTCCGGCACCAGTACTAATATGAACGTCAATGAAGTATTGGCTAATCTGGCCAGCCGAATTGCTGGGCAGCCGGTCAATCCGAACGATCATGTCAATATGGGGCAAAGCAGCAATGACGTGATTCCGACCGCGATTCACGTCAGCGCCGCAATTGAATGCCGGAAAATATTACTGCCGGGGCTGGCGCATTTAGCTCAGACACTGGAAGAAAAAGCAGCCAGTCTTGATCATATTACCAAAACCGGACGAACGCATTTAATGGATGCGATGCCCGTGCGCCTGAGCCAGGAACTGGGCGGTTGGGCGCTGCAGATCCGCAATGGCATCGATCGCATCAATTCTGCGCTGCCTCGGGTCTATAAACTGGCTCAAGGCGGCACGGCAGTTGGTACGGGCATCAATGCCCATCCCGAGTTTGCGGCAAAATTCGCACAGACGCTCAGCCAAGAAACCGGCTTGCCGTTTGAGCCAAACGCATCGTTTTTCGAGAGTTTGAGCACCCAGGACGCCATGGTTGAATTGTCGGGCCAGATGAAAGTTGTAGCGGTCAGTCTGATGAAGATCGCCAACGACTTGCGCTGGATGAACAGCGGTCCGCTGGCTGGTCTGGGAGAGATCGAACTGCCGGCGCTGCAGCCTGGCAGCAGCATTATGCCCGGCAAGGTCAACCCTGTTATTCCCGAGGCGACGGCTATGGTAGCAGCCCAGGTGATCGGCAATGATGCGACGATCACGATTGCCGGCCAATCCGGCAATTTCCAGTTGAACGTGATGTTGCCCGTGATCGCCTACAATATCCTGCAAAGTATCGAGTTGCTCGGTAATGTCAGTCATGTACTGGCCGATAAAGCGATTGCCGGTTTCACGGTCCGGGAAGAGAATCTGCAGCAGGCTTTGGCGAAAAATCCGATACTGGTGACCGCCCTGAATCCGATCATCGGCTACCTGAAAGCCGCCGAAGTTGCGAAAGCCGCTTATAAGCAGGGTCGTCCGATCATTGATGTCGCCGCTGAAATGACCGAACTAAGCCGGGCGGAACTGGAAAAGCTGCTGGAGCCCGCGCATTTAACTCAAGGCGGCATAAACGAGTAACCCGTATTTGACGGGCGGACTGCAAGCCCCGGCGTCTAAACAGCGCCGAGTGTCGACGCTCGTCATGAGAGAGCCGCACCTGTCACTTGCCAGAAACAGACGCTGGCCAGAATAGGGGCAATGATATTGCCCCGACTCAATCTGCAATTTTCTTTTACGGACTATAATCCCGAACAAACGGTCTGCTTTATGCGCCGTTTTGATCGGATCCATCAAGGAAGTGGCGGTTAATTTTTAGCGGGTTCTGTCGGTTGAACAGGTGCTGCCGGTTGAGTTGGCACCACAGGTTGAGCAGGTTCTGCCGGTTTCGCCTGTTCCGCTGCCTCTTTACCGTCTTCTTCGGATTCCGTGATAACGGCGGCAATGCAGTCCATCATGCTTTCGGTATAGTTGCTATGAGCGTCGGCAAGCGCCTGGGCCGAGCCGAAGTCATTGCGCAATTCTTCCAGCGTCTTTTTGGGATCTTTCGAATCCATCAATGTCAGCATCTTGGTATAGTTGCGGTAAGCTGTCATGCGATTGGGATCGCCGGGGAAAATACCGGGCATGTTTTTCGCCGTCATGTCAACGACGCAATCAGCCATATGCTGAGGGTCTATTTTATAGTCCTGAATGTCTTTTTCTTTCTTCATTTGTTCCAGTACAGCCTGTTCATATTGCTGTTTATCAGCACAGGCCGAAAGAAACAATGCGGATATGGAGATCAGCAGTAGTTTTTTCATGGATGCGTTACCGTTAGTTATTTTTTTAAATTGAAATGTCAAATCCATCATTATACGCATATTGCCCGTTATACGGTTCACGATTGCATCAGATAAGATACAGGGTATTTCTTAACGCGTGCTGATGTCCTGCATGGCCTGCCTGATCCAGGCTTCGGCTTCGGCATTGATATCGGCGGCTTTGCGCCCACGGCTTTCAATGGGCGGGCCGATTTTTACCTTGATTGTCCCCGGATATTTTAAAAAGCTGTAACGAGGCCAATACTCTCCGGAGTTAAGCGCAATGGGTATGACCGGATAACCTGATTTCTGCGCCAGCATGGCGCCGCCGGCGCCGAATTTCTTTTCCTCGCCGGGCGCCGTACGCGTGCCCTCCGGAAAAGTCACGACCCATAAACCTTCCTGCAGGCAAGCGATGCCTTGATTCAGTAGCTTACGCATGGCGGCGCGCTGATTTTCGCGGTCTATCGCTATCGGTCTGAGCGTCGCCAGGGCCCATCCCCAAAGCGGCATCCAGAGCAATGAACGCTTTAATAAAGTAGTTTGAGGCGGAAGAATGTGCCTTAATGCCAGCGTTTCCCAGGCGGACTGATGCTTGCTCAACACGACGGCGGCATCCAGCCCCTGGATATGTTCCAGTCCCTCAACCGTATAACCGAGACCGCAGAAAAATTTCGTCATCCAAACAACAAGGGAACACCAGGCGGTGGCGATTTTATTGCGCACGGAGAAAGGTGCCGGCATGCATAAAAGAATTAATATGCCATCGATTGTCGCGGTAGTGAAAATGCTGATAAATAACAGGGCTGAGCCGAGATAAAGCCGGATGTTATTGCCTTGATACGAGGTACTTTGCTGCGTCATAGAGATTGTCAAAAACAGGAATGTTGAGGTTGGGATTATCCGTCAAGGTTTTTTGGCCTTTACCGGTCTTGACCAGTATCGGGCTGGCGCCGACAGCCTGAGCGGTCTGAATGTCGCGTAGCGCATCGCCGATAAAAGGCATGTCTCGCAGGCTGACTTGTTTGTCAGCCGCAAATAATTCCAGCAGGCCCGGTTTGGGTTTTCGGCAGGCGCAACCGTCATCAGGGCCGTGCGGACAAAAATAAATGCAGTCGATTTCGCCGCCTTTTTCGGCAGCCAATCGACGCATTTTGGCGTGGATCTTGTCCAGCGTGGCCTGATCGAACAAGCCGCGCTGCAGTCCTGATTGGTTGGTGATAACGGCGATCTTGTAACCGTGCCGGTTGAGCAGGGCGATGGCCTCAAGACTGCCCTCGATCGGCCGCCACTCTTCCTCTGATTTTATATAGTCATCGGAGTCATGATTAATGACCCCGTCACGGTCTACCAGAACGTATCGATCCATGCCTGACGTTTATGATTGCAGTCTGGATATGTCGGCGCAGGTCAAAAACTGTTCGGACACCAGCGTCAGCAGGGCCAGACGGTTGGCGCGCAGGTCCAGGTCGTCGGCCATGACCATGACGTGATCGAAAAAGGCGTCCACGTCGTTCCTGAGCTGGGCCAGGCGGTTCAGCGCGGCCTGATAATCGCGTTCCGCCAGTAAGGGCTGGATGTCCTGAGATGATTGCGTGGCCGCGGCCAGCAGTTGTTTTTCCTGCGTTTCGCTTAAATTGCCAACACTGTCGGCGGCTTTGGTGTCCGACTTTCTCAGAATATTGCGGATGCGCTTGTTGGCAGCCGCCAGGCTTTCGGCTTCCGGCAACTGTCTGAATGCCTTGACGGCCTGCAGCCGCTGAATAAAGTCCAACGGCTCTGCCGGCGTTACCGATATCACCGCATCAAATTCATCGGCAGTGTAACCCTGGTCGAGACAGTAGCCTCTCAGACGGTCAAAGACGAAATCGACGACCAGCTTATAGGTCTCATCGTGCTCAAATTCGTGCGTGAATTGTCTCAGTGAGAACGCGACCAGATCTTTAATATCGAGATTCAGCCGATTCTCGATAATGATGCGCAGCGTGCCGAGCGCGGCTCTGCGCAAGGCGTAGGGGTCCTTGTCACCGGTAGGGATCAAGCCGGCGCTGAATATGCCGGTCAGCGTGTCGATTTTCTCTGCGATCGCCAGAATCTGGCCGGTCTTGCTGCTCGGCGTCGGACTGCCGGACTGTTTGGGGAAGTATTGTTCCTCAAGCGCCCACGCAACTTCGGCCGGCTCGTTGTCGGCCAGCGCATAATAGCGGCCCATGATGCCTTGCAGGTTGCCGAATTCGCCGACCATGTCGGTCATCAGGTCGGTCTTGGCCAGCAAAGCCGCACGCTTGGCCAGCTCGATGTTCTCATTGAGCTGGCCGGCAATATGTTCGGCCAGCGTGACGACGCGCTGGGTTTTATCGGCCAACGTGCCCAGCTTTTCCTGGAAGACGATGCTGGATAATGTCAAAAGGCGTTCTTCCAGCGTCTTTTTGCGGTCCTGTTTCCAGAAGAACTCGGCGTCGGACAGGCGAGGCGTGACGACACGCTCGTTGCCGTGCTGAATCGATTGCGGGTTGCTGCTTTCGATATTGCTGAAAGTGATGAAATGCGGCAGCAGGCCTCCGGCGGCATTCTTGACCGGGAAATATTTCTGGTTGGTCTGCATGGTCGTGATCAACACTTCGGCCGGCAGTTCCAGATAGCGCGGGTCGAAATTGCCGGTGATCGGTACCGGCCATTCGTTTAAGGCCGCGATCTCTTCGAGCAGGTCTTCTTCGATGTGCGCGGCGCCGTTGACGGCCGCGGCCGCCTGCTCAGCGGCGTTTCTGATGATGGTTTTGCGCTGTTCGAAATCGGCGATGACTTTGCCTTGTTCGAACAGGATTTGTGCATAATTTTCAGGCTTGTCGATAGTCAGCAGCTGCGGCGCGTGGAAACGGTGGCCGTGCGTGGCGGCGCCGGTCTTCAGGCCTAGAATCTCGGTATCGATGACGGCGTCACCGTACAACAGCACGGCCCAATGCACGGGCCTGACGAATTCGGTCGTGCCGCTGCCCCAGCGCATGCGCTTGGCGATCGGGAGGCCTGCAATGCTGTGCCGGATGATGTTCGGAATCAGGCTTTCGGTGGCCTGGCCCTGAACGTGTTGCGTGAAGGACAGCCATTCGCCCTTGTCGGTCTTCAGGCGTTCCAGCTGGTCGAAAGTCGTGCCGCAGCTGACGGCGAAGCCTTGGGCGGCTTTGCTGGGCGTGCCGTCCGGCGCAAAGGCGGCCTGTACGGCAGGGCCCCGTTTTTCGACCGTTTTGTCGGGCTGCGCCGTGGCCAGATCTTCGATCAGCACGGCCAGGCGGCGCGGCGTTGCATAGAGCCGGCTGCCGCTGAAATTCAGTTCGGCGTCTTTCAGCCCTTGCGTGATGTTGTTCAGCAGGGCGGTCGCCATTTTCAGCAAGGTTGTCGGCGGCAGTTCTTCCGAACCCAGTTCGAACAGTAAATGTTTGCTTGTCGCCATTATTGTGCTCCTTGTCCTGTCAGCATCGGGAAGCCCAGTGATTCCCGGCGTTGGTAATAGGCTTCGGCTACGGATTTGGACATGTTTCTGACTCTTAAAATGTAGCGTTGGCGTTCGGTGACCGAAATGGCGTGACGCGCATCCAGCAGGTTGAACGCATGCGAGGCTTTCAACACCATTTCATAAGCCGGCAGCGGCAGGTCCAGGTCGATCAGTTTGCGGCATTCCTGCTCGTAGGTATCGAAGCATTGGAACATGAACTCGACGTTGGCCTGTTCGAAGTTGTAGGTCGACATTTCCACTTCATTCTGGTGGAACACGTCGCCATAGGTGACCGTGCCGAACGGGCCTTTGGTCCAGATCAGATCGTAGACGCTTTTGGCGCCCTGCAGATACATGGCGATGCGCTCCAGACCATAAGTAATTTCTCCCAGGACCGGCTTGCATTCGAGGCCGCCGACCTGCTGGAAGTAAGTGAATTGCGTAACTTCCATGCCGTTCAGCCAGACCTCCCAGCCCAGTCCCCAGGCGCCCAGGGTCGGCGATTCCCAATTGTCCTCGACGAAACGGATATCGTGTTCGAGCAGATCCAGGCCCAAATGCCGCAACGAGTTCAGGTACAGTTCCTGAATGTTATCCGGCGACGGCTTTAGCGCCACCTGAAACTGGTAGTAATGCTGCAGGCGGTTGGGGTTTTCGCCGAAACGGCCATCCGTAGGGCGGCGCGACGGCTGCACATAGGCCGTGTTCCAAGGCTCGGGGCCTATGGCGCGCAGGAAAGTGGCGGGATGAAAGGTCCCTGCGCCGACTTCCTGATCCAAGGGCTGCAATAAAATACAGCCCTGACTTGACCAGTATTTTTGTAGGGCCAGAATAAGTCCCTGAAATGTGGATACATCGTTATTTATACTCGACACGGCAGCAAAACCTGTTGGGCAATAAAAAGGCCGTCAATTATAGCTTAAAAATGTCGGCTGAATAGGCCCTGATTGCTGAGGTATGACACATATCAATTGCAGGCGCGCCAAGCTGGCAGACGGGAAATTATTCCGCCGGTTCTTCTCCCTCTTCTTCCTTGTCGATAGCTTCCAGCGCAAAGCTTGAAAAATTGCCGGCCGCATCGGGCGCTTGCGCGGGCGAAACCGAACCGAGTCCTTCAGACAGATTGATTTTCAGTTTGAGGTTATTCGGTGAATCGGAATTGTTGAGCGCTTCTTCAAGCGAAATCCTGCCTTCCTTGAATAGCTTCAGCAAATGGCTGTCGAAGGTCTGCATGCCGACTTCTTCCGATTTCTCCATGGCTTCCTTGATGGAGTGAATTTCTCCTTTCTGTATCAGGTCGCGGATCAGTTGCGTACCCAGCAGAATTTCAATCGCGGCCGTGCGCTTGCCGTCGACGGTAGGCACCAGTCGTTGCGAGACAAACGCTTTCAAGTTCAGCGACAAGTCCAGTAGCAATTGATTGCGGCGCTCTTCAGGGAAAAAGTTGATGATGCGGTCCAGCGCTTGGTTGGCGTTGTTGGCGTGCAGTGTGGACAGGCACAGATGGCCCGTTTCGGCGAAGGCCAGCGCGTGTTCCATGGTTTCCTGGCTGCGGATCTCGCCGATCAGAATGACGTCGGGGGCTTGGCGCAGCGTGTTTTTCAACGCATCTTCGTAGCTCAGCGTATCGACGCCGACTTCGCGCTGGTTGACCAGTGACTTTTTGTGCGGATGGATGTACTCGATCGGGTCTTCGATGGTAATGATATGGCCCGATGAGTTGCTGTTGCGATGATCGATCAGGGCCGCCAGCGACGTCGACTTGCCGGAACCGGTGCCGCCGACGAACAGAATCAGGCCGCGCTTTTCCATGATGGATTGTTTCAGCACGGGCGGCAGTCCCAGTTTATCGGCATTGGGGATGTCGACTTTGATGTTCCGAATGACCAGCGCCAGATTGCTGCGCTGCTTGAAAATATTGACGCGGAAGCGGCCGATGCCGGGTTCGGAAAGCGCCAGGTTCATTTCGGGCACCTGTTCGAACGCCTTTTGCTGCTCTTCATCCATCAGGCTATAGGCGATTTCCTTGATGCGCTCCTTGGTCAGCCGGATGTTTTCCAAAGGCTTCAGCGAGCCTTCGAATTTGGCGGCCGGCGGCGCATCCACGGTCAGGTAAAGGTCGGAGCCGTCTTTGAGAACCAGAATTTTAAGGTAGTCTTTGAATTCCATATTGCGATAAATCCCGGGAATAACGATTAAACGCCAAAGTTTAGGCGATAACCGGAGAAGTTGAAGTCGCATTGCCAAATAAACGGGTATAATAGGCTCATTTTTGAGCATTTTTTAAGCGTTATGAGTCAACAAAGAAAAGCGGTGGCGTTGATTTCCGGGGGACTGGATTCGATGCTGGCGGCGAAGGCAATTCAGGAGCAGGGCGTCCACGTTGAGGGCATCAACTTCTTTACCGGTTTTTGCGTGGAAGGCCACACGCATGCCATCAGGGCCCGGGACAAGACCAAGCCCAAACGCAATAACTCGCTGTGGGTCGCCGAACAGCTGGGCATCAAGCTGCATATCGTCGATGTGATCGAGGAATACAAGGACGTGCTGATCAATCCCAAGCACGGCTACGGCGCCAACATGAACCCGTGCCTGGACTGCAAGATCTTCATGGTCAACAAGGCCAAGCAGTGGATCGCCGAAAACGGTTTCGACTTCATCATTACCGGCGAAGTGATCGGCCAGCGGCCGATGTCGCAGCGCAAGGAAACCATGCCGATCGTCGCGCGCGAGTCCGGCGCCGACGACTTGCTGCTGCGGCCGTTGTGCGCGAAGAATCTGCCGGCGACCTTGCCTGAGCGCGAAGGCTGGGTCGACAGGGAAAAGCTGTATGATTTCAGCGGCCGGTCGCGCAAGCCGCAGATGGCGCTGGCCGAGCAATACGGCTTCAGTGAATACGCGCAGCCGGCCGGCGGTTGCTGCTTTCTGACCGATGCCAGCTATTCGGCCAAACTGGTCGATTTATGGCAGGCGCGCGACAATAACAGAGCCTATGATCTCGACGACATTATGCTGCTGAAAGTCGGGCGCCATATCCGGCCCCGGCCGAATTTCAAGATGATCGTCGCGCGGGAAGAGGGCGAGGGCCGCTTTCTGCAGGGTTATAAAAAGGAATTCATAATGATGAACTGCACGAGCCATAACGGTCCCTTGGTGTTGATCGACGGCTCGCCTTCCGATGACGATCTGCTGTTGGCGGCCGCGATCACTGCGCGCTACGGCCAGGGCCGCGATGCCGATCAGGTTGATGTCGGCATTACGGGCAAAGACGGCTCGGCAAGATCGGTTCAGGTCAAGCCATTGCCCGCCGATCAGATTCCCGAGGCATGGTTTATATGATTAGAGAGACGTTAAACGCAAGGCGTTTGCTGTGCCCGCTGCCGGTCATCCGTACGCAGGATAAAGTCAAACAGCTCAAGACCGGCGATCGGCTTGAGGTGATCGGCACCGATCCGGGCGTCATGCAGGACATTCCGGCCTGGTGCCGCATCAACGGCCATAAGGTGCTGGAAACCCGCGCCGATGACGGCGAATATGTCATTGTGCTGGAAGTGGGCGGCTAATGGCTGAGGTCTGTGACGCAGCAACCGCCGATAAGCTGAAGGCCAGGGCGACCTATGTCGGGGCGCTGGTCAATATTGTTCAGACCTGCATCAAAATCGGTTTCGGCATCCTGGGTCAGTCGGCGGCATTGATTGCCGACGGCATTCATTCCCTGTCGGACTTGCTGAGCGACCTGCTGGTGATTATCGCCATCAGGCTGGGCAGCCGCGAAGCGGATCACGAGCACCCTTATGGCCATCGCCGCTTTGAGACCATCGCGACGGTTATCCTGGGCGTCGGCCTGATTGCTGTCGCCGGCGCCATCGTCTGGCATGAGATGGAACATATTGCCGCACCGGAAACCATACATGTGCCGGATGTTTTCACCTTGGGCGTTGCGGCTCTCTCCATTCTGATCAATGAATGGCTGTACCACTATACCAAGCGCATCGCTAAAAGGACCCGTTCGAAATTACTGCTGGCCAACGCCTGGCATCAGCGCAGCGACGCTTTCTCTTCGGTGGTCGTGCTGATCGGCATCGCGGCTGTGCTGCTGGGATATCCTTTCGCCGATGCCGCTGCAGCCGCAATGGTCGCGTTGATGGTGGGCAAGATCGGCTTGAATCTGGTCTTTGACAGCATCAAGGAACTGGTCGATACCTCCTTGCCGCCCGAACTGGTCGCTGAAATCCGCGCCGCAATTCATCGGGTCGACGGCGTCGAGGGCATTCACCTGCTGCGCACGCGGCAAATGGGCGAAGACGCTTATATCGATGCGCATATCGTTGTCGATCCGCGCATCACGGTATCGGAAGGCCATATGATCGGCGATGCGGTCAGGGACGATCTGATCAGGCGCTTCGATGACGTCATGGATGTGCTGGTGCATGTCGATCCCGAGGATGACGAAGGGATGTCGGGCCGGTCCAGGCCGCTGTTGCGCGGCGACGTGCAGAAGCTGTTGGAGCATTATCTGGCCGACTTCAAGCAGGCGATCGAGGATTTCAGGATTCATTATCTCGACGGGCAGATTGAAGTTGAAGTCATTCT
>CAYPJI010000057.1:0-10662 GCA_964411045.1 uncultured Methylobacter sp.
AAAATCCTCCGCCTACTTGAAGAAGTTGTTTTATGCCTATTCCTTAACGCGCGACATTATCCAATCAAGGTAAAATACTACGCGTATATGCCCGGAGAGACTCGATCAAGGAGTTTCAGCAGCATGTTTCCAGTTTGCATAAAACGGTTGCTATCAATATAGTGACATTTATAAGATCATGGCTAATAGACTGCGAGAGTGGCGTTATACACCTGTGATTTCAATTTAATATGCACCTGGGAAAGTGGCTACTTATAGTTAGGCAAAGACAACGGATAGATCCGGCTCACCCGGTGCCTTAAGGTGCATCCTCTTATGTCATCACTAATCAGCTGGCTGACTGCGGCTCCTCAGGGTGCAATCGCAACATTAACTGCGACGTTTGCGGCGGTAATTGCTGTTCTTGTAGCACTTCTGACCCAATGGATTCTTGGCCGCAGAGCAAGAACGGAGCATCTGACTAAGAAGCTCGAAGAGCTATACCTCTCATTGAACGAAGTTTCGGCACATAATGTTAAGCGGGCTGAAGCGGCTCTTCCCTACGCTGGCACCGGTATGCCCAGAGAGTTCAGAATCGAGGGGAGCACTGTCGAGAGGCAAGCCCTTGATCTCCACAAGAGGATCGTCATGCTGGTCCGTCTCTATTTTCCGAAGCTATCGGTTTCACATCAGGACGTCTTCCGCAAGAACAGTGAAGTTAACCAGTTAATTCATCGGCTGGAATCCGGCATGCCTGTATCTGAGGAACGGCTGGTGGCGTTGTCAGGCGCTTACGGTGACGCACTTGCGGCCATGGAGCAGGAGATCATCGCTAACAAATCGATCTTGGTGAAGGAATATGTATTTCCGAGGAAATACCGACATAGTGCGTGATTTCACTGTTGAAGTGAAAGATGAGCCTTGTAGGGTACGAGACTGTGAAAGTATTCAAAATTTTTCTCTTTGACGTCTATATGCTGTTATATGAAAATATAAAATGCACAATATATTGTGGTTAAAATTTTAAAAAACGAATACTTTCACAGTCTCGTACGCATCGCGTACCTTTTTGAGGCAAGGGATTCGGAACACATTGAAAAGGTACCGGTGCGTACCCTACTTTGCTAAACCGATAGTTGTAATATTCATGGCGGATTCCTCTTCTTCATTTAAGTGGTTATCTGACTCTTCCACTTTGGCACATCGTGATGCCGCAGGGAAGAGGAGGAGTCCATACCATTATCCTATCGGGCTTAGGACAAAATTAATGCAACAGAATCTTGGAATTGTTCCCACGCCGAAGCGCGGGAACAATGCAAACCTTAATTGACTTTGAGCTGTCCGCCTCGGCCCATTCCGCCCTTCACATCCTGAGCCTTATAATTATTGAGAGACTGAACCAAATTGTTATAGGCATCCATAAATGCAGCAGCGGTAGCCTGGCCTTCAGGTGTGTTAGAGAAGCCGGTCAATTTTCCTGCGCCAAAACCGCCCAAAGTTCCGCCCAGGCCAGCCAAAGAAGCACTGTAATTACTTGTAGAGGCTGAACCTTGGGAAATTGCAACTTGTACAGTAGAGCGAATATCTGTAAGTGTGAGCGCAACTTCCGTCATTTTAGATACTGTATTGCCTGCAAGCGCGCCGACTACCGGTGCAAAACCTCCAAACCCGGCAGCGGAAAGCCCAGCGCCAACCAATGATGCTCCTACACCGCCAGTTGTTTCGTTATTAATGATAACTGTCGGCTCCAATAAATAATCCGCTGCAACGCGCTGCCCTTTTTGCTGGCTCGAGCCAGCGCGGTATTCACCGGACTCTCTCTGTTCTTCTAAAATTCCATTTATTGTTCCCCTGGAATTTCTATTGCCGATGGAAGTAATAACAAAACAGTTAGATTGCTGTACAGCCAGACGAATCAAAGGCTCAATAGTGGTCACACTGGCAGTGCCCAGATATCGTCCATCATCCACTGCCAGCGTACCCAATGGGGTGGCGCAGTGCATCAGCGATTTATTGGCATTCACACTGGTTTCTCCCCCCGCTGACCCTGACATTGCCGTTCCCGCACCTTGATGCGCACAGCCACTCAGAACCAAAATAGAAACCAGCAGCGATACTCCTGGAATTTGTTTAACAGCCATATTGAAAACTCCCTTATAATAATTAATTTATATTGAATGGTTTACAAAAATAATATTCAGCAAAATTGAATCATTTCAGTAAAAATGTAATATACCAAATTTAGTAAATTTAAAGACAGGAAATTGTCCAAAGTTATCTCACTAATATATTAATAAAAATATATACTCATTATTCATGGAAATTAGGTACCTTACATCCATCGCTTAGGAAAAAGGCAGTTTGGGATAGTTCTGAGGAACATACTTATGCATTCAAAAAGATCGGTCATTATTGCATTATTGATATGCGTGACGGCCTGCACCAATACCTCCCCGCAGAAAACAATCCGGATATGCAATTCCGATGGCTGTGCAGATCGGCCACACGATTATTCATCCCTTGATCTGGGAACTAAAGCAGTGACAGAAGATACGGAGAAAATAGCCTCCCTGGAAAAACTTGCTGCTCAAGATCCTCGTGCCGCTTATGATCTTGCGTTGCGCTTCTTCAGGGGTGATGGCGTTCGTCAAGACACTTATCACTCGATTAAATGGATGCGTGATGCCGCAGAAAGAGGAGACTTAAACGCGCAAAAGGCACTTGGCAGACTCTATTTGACCGGCTTTGGCGAAATGGGGGCAGACCCCGGCGAAGCCGAAAAATGGCTATCCATTACTGTTGCCAAGGGAGACCAGGAAGCTGCCGTATTGCTTGAAGAAGCGACTCAAGCCCGTAGATCGAACCAGGAAGAGTATCGCTGGTTTAATCGATGGCGGTCGACTTTTTATAACGACTGGTATTATGGCTATCCTTACAACTGGTCTTGGGGACTTGGTGGCTGGAGCTTGGATGCTCCCGGTTTTTTTGTCGATGGTAATATGGCTGGCACTCCGATTCCGATCAGTGCAGGGGAAGAGCCCAACGTTCCAATGAATGGACTGCGCCACGATGTCATTGGCGAAGCCCCTAGTTATAACGCCAAGCCACTTCAAACTCAGCCTTCTTATGATGAAAGATCGTCGACTGTGGCTGCCCAGGGAACGCCTGCTCGTACTGATCATAGCAGTAAGCCGCAAGAATTGTCCCCCGCTTCAAATCAGGCATCATCTGTAGCCGTTAAGCCCGCCAGCCTCAGCAGTGCCGGCCTGGATAACAGCAAGCATGAGCGCAGGGTGGCTCTGGTCATTGGTAACAGTGCTTATCGGTACACGGGACAATTGGCTAACCCAACTAACGATGCCGAGGATATTGCTCAGGCGCTTAAAAAATATAATTTTCAGGTGATATTGAAAACCAACGCTGATCTTGAAACGATGGCCGATGCCGTTTATCAATTCGGCGAGAACTTGAAAGGCGGAGGTGTTGGCTTATTTTATTATTCAGGGCATGGTTTACAGGTTAAAGGTGAAAATTATTTATTGCCCATTGATGCCAATCTGACGCGAGAAGACGACGTCAAACGTAAAGCGATCAGCGCTAATGATGTGGTAGAAAAAATGGGTGAAGGCAATAGTCACCTGAATTTGGTCTTTCTAGATGCCTGCCGCAACAATCCATTTCCCAGCAATATCCGTGCTGTCAGCCGAGGACTGATCGGCATGAATGCCCCCAACGGTACGTTGCTGGTTTTTTCAACAAACCCTGACAATGTGGCGCTGGACGGCAGTGGCAGAAACGGTACCTATACCAAGCACCTGTTGCAACAAATCGATCAGTCTGGGCTGGAGATCGGCATGATGTTACGAAAAATTCGTACCGCCGTTAAGGAAGAGACGGGCGGACAACAAGTACCGTGGGAAAATGGGTCTATTGAAGGTGAATTTTATTTCAAGGAGGGTTCGCCTTAGAAACGATAAGGGGCGTAATTAATAGGATGCTGCCGATGTAAGGAGGCGCATCGATCGCGAGTGATGCGCTTCACTGCGTCGCTTAGAGCGCCTACTTTGGGTCAGCACGTCCTACCGGGTTCGCGGGCGAAATAATGTGATTCATTGCAACGCTCCGTCATTTCCCGGCCAAGTTTCTGCAGCAGAATCACATCATTTCCGACAAAAGTGACCTCACAGCCTGCCTGACTCGCCCACCAGCTAAAAGTCTCGCGCGAGAAAAAGCACACATGGGTAGGGTCCTGTTTGTAGTGCCAATTGCTGAAGGCCGCCTGATCGATGACCATTTTCGTCATTAACCCCAGCCAGCCGCCCGGCTTCAGCAGCGACAGCAGTGTCGCCAGGGTCTCGCCGGGCTGGAACAGATGCTCCGCCACTTCAGTGGCAGTAATAAAATCGTAACGCTGGCGCAATACCGCAGCATCGGTAGCATAGTGGTGATCATAGATGGCCATGTCGTAGCCCGCCTCGCCAAACATCAGCGACAGCGTCGGCCCCGGGCCGCTGCCGAAGTCCAGGCCTTTCGCCGGCGCCGGCACCCGCTCGCACAAAGGAATGAAAACCCGCGAAAGGAAGTTGCGGTAGCCGGCATCATGCGGATCGTTACGGTGCAGATCGTAGTACGCCTTCTCCGCCTCCGGCGACAGGCGATACTGCGGCGGCACGAAAACCAAACGGCAGCGGTTACATTGATAATAGGCGCGGCGGGCATCCTGGTAATAAAAAACGATGCTGTCATGCCGGCACAGCGGACAATGCATTCTTTATGCTCCTCAACAGTGGCTCGATTGCCCGGGCGCGGCATTATGGATAATTTTCCGCCCCCGGTCTCTTGATGTCGATCATATCATCCTACCGAGCGATGCGCTTCACTGCGCCGCCTAGAACGCCTACTCTTGGTCGGCACTACTGAAACACAGGCCAATGCACTTCCATTTCGCGCCGATGCCCATTAGAATGCGCCCCCTCGCCTCATTCAAGATTCATAAAGGAAAACCGCTTTTGGAAATTTTTTTCATTTTTGGCCGGCTGCTGCTGTCCTCGGCGTCCAACGTCTTTCAGAAACAGCTGTCGCATCACGGCCTGCATCCGTTTTATATCGTAGCCACAACCTATGCCGTGCTGACCATGCTCTCCTTGCTGTTCTTTTTCAATACTGCATTTGCCCATCTGAGCCCGTCATTCTGGATCAATGTGTTCCTGGCCGCCCTGTTTGATGTCGGCGGCTGGATGTTCATGGTCATGTCTCTGTCCAAAACCGATTTGTCGATATTCGGGCCGCTTAATGCCTATAAGGTCGTCATTTCCATGCTGTTTGCGCTTGTTTTTCTGGGCGAGGTGCCGACGCTGCAAGGCTTTGCCGGGATCATGATTATCGTCGCCGGCAGTTTTCTGTTATTGCCGCCTTCAACCGGCACGATGCAGAACCGACTCGCCCAGCTATGGCTTGATCGCGGCGTACAGGCCAGATTTCTCTCCATCTTGTTATTTTCTATCGGTACGGTTTTCCTGAAAGGCTCGCTCGAGCATTCAGGTCCCTTGGAGACGCTGATCTTCTGGTCTTTGTTCGGGTTGCCTCTGATCCTTTTGGCCAATGCGCGCCTGACAACGGAACGGTTGGCGGACAACATTAAAAATTCGCAACCGCATATCCTGCCGATTGCAGCGGCCGGACTGACGGTATTCGTCATGCAATACCTGACGCTGGTGCTGCTGTCGCAAATGTTGATCGCCTACGCGCTGGCCTTATTTCAACTTGGCATGCTGCTGCAGGTCTTCCTCGGCTACCGTATCTTCAATGAACCCCATGTGATCCGCAGGCTGATGGCGAGCCTGATCATGATAGCGGGAAGTCTGCTGGTATTACAGGTAAATTGACCGGCGCAGGCTCATGCCTTCAGAAATTTCGGCTGACAACCGCCCATGAATGATTGCAGCTTTCAGCTGTCAAAAAACCGATTAACTTCTCGACCTGCATGAGTACCGCTATGGAACAACTGAAAATCGATCTACATAACACGGTCACGGCCTTGAGCAGTTCGCTGGATCTGGTCGGCATCGACGAAGTCAAGCACGGCAAGCGCGTCGCGGTCATGGCCAAGAATGTGGCCATGGAACTGGGCTGGAGCAAGGCCGATTGCCTGACGCTGCTCCATGCCGGCATGCTGCACGATTGCGGCGTCTCCAGGGCGCAGGAACACCGCAATTTAACCGAAACCCTGGAGTGGGACGGCGCCGAGGCGCATTGCCTACGCGGTGAAGCCTACTTGCGGGCCTGCGCGCCGCTGGCCCATCTGGCCACCGACATCCGCTATCATCATACGCGCTGGGAGCTATTGCAGAATTCTTCTCTGGATCAATCCACGCGCCTGCGCACCAACCTGATCTACCTTGCCGACCGCGCCGACATGCTGCAGTTGCCTTTTATCGGCACCGAGCAGATCCTGCTGGAATGCCCGGCCATCGTCGATTATGCCAGAAAGCAGGCCGGCCGCATGTTTGCGCCCGAACTGGTTGAAGCCTTCGCCCATGCCGCCGCCGAGGAAGCCTTCTGGCTGTCCATGGACCCGGAATATCTGGACGAGGAACTGGCCGAATTCGGCAGTGATCAGGCTCAGGTTATGCTGAATCTGGATGATGTGCGCGCGCTGGCGCTGTTGTTCTCCCGCATCGTCGATGCCAAAAGCCACTACACCGAAGAACACTCCGAACGCGTCGCCAAAATCGCGCGCTACCTGGCCGAGCGTCTGGGCAAAACAGGGACGGAGCTGGACCTGATCGAAATCGCGGGACTGCTGCACGACATCGGCAAGCTGCGCGTCGACGAAGCCATTATCGAAAAGCCGGGCAAGCTGACCGCGCGCGAATACGCCTGTATTCGCCGGCACAGCTATGACAGCTACCGGATACTGCGGCGCGTGTTTGGCGAGACGCCGATACCGGTCTGGGCCGGTTATCACCATGAAAATCTGCTCGGCCTGGGCTATCCGTTCAAGCGTGTGCCCAAAGAGATCGATCTGGAAGCTCGCATCGTCAGCGTCGCCGATATCTTTCAGGCTTTAGCGCAGAATCGTTCGTACCGCGGCAGAATGGCTCAGGATGAAATTATCAAGCACATGAAGGAACGCGTGGAGCAAGGTACTCTGGATGAACAGGTCGTCTCGGTGGTTATCGACCAGGCCGACGCCTGCTATCGGCTGGCGACGGAATAAACATTCAGCCAGCAACTATCCCTTTGCTCATCATCAAAAAGTGAACAGGTGAGCCGATAGAGCGCCGCAGTGTATACTTTTGCAGAACATATAAGCTGTAGAGATAAAGTAATGCCGAGATTATATAAAATTAAAAACGGAGTCCTGACCGAAGGATATCAAACCAAGGACACGCCCAATCAAATGATAATCGATGCCGACTGGATCGATGCGCATAATCTCAGCCTGGAGGAGCGCAGTCAATTGCAGACATTGCTGCTGACCGAGTTGCCAAAATCCATCGATGTAGAAGAAATCGAGGCTTCAGCCCGTTATTTTGCCGATCAGAACGGCATCCATGTCCATTCGCTGTTTCTGGCTCAAAGCGAAGGCGACCTTCATACCATCTCTGTCGCGTTCATCCTGCAGCCCGATCGCCTGATTACATTAAGGGATGGACTTGATCTTGCGGATTTTCGCCTGCTGCGCATGAGAGCGCGGCAAAAACAGGTTGAAGTGGCCACGCCGAAAGGGCTTCTGATAACCATCTTCGAGCAAAAAGTGGAAAATCTGGCCGACGGCATTGAGGACATTTTCGGCGGACTGGAACGGGTCAGCCATCAGATCTTGAAAGAGGACAATGCCGACTACAAAGACGCCATCGACCAATTGACAAGGCTTGAAGACAGCAATGGCAAAATCCGGTTGTGCCTTATGGACACGCAGCGTTCCATGGCTTTTCTGCAGCGGCATTTGCGCGACGAGCGCGAATTGCATGAAATCACTCACGACATCATGCGCGACATGAATATCCTGTTGTCCCATACCACGTTTCTGTTCGACAAGATTAACTTCCTGATGGATGCGGCCATGGGATTTATCAACATCGAACAGAATAAAATCATCAAAACCTTCTCCATCGCAGCCGTCGTATTCATGCCGCCTACGCTCATCGCCAGCATTTACGGGATGAATTTTAAACATATACCGGAATTAAAATGGCTATGGGGCTACCCGGGTTCGCTAGCGATAATGGTTCTCTCGGGCATTGCGCCTTACTGGCTGTTTAAACGCAAAGGATGGCTGTAGCTTGGGTTGCCAAAGCCACAGAAACGACATGACCTGCAGTTTTTACCGTTTTCCCGTCACCATCCGGATTCGTGTCAGGATGGCTAATGCAAGGCACAGCAACCGTTACTATTTCTAAATGAGCAGGAGCCGGTTTTGACCAAGACAATCGATAACAGCATGATCGTGAACTGCGTGGCCTATCAGAACGGCGTCAGTATCGGCAAGGTAACGATCGAAGCCATCAGCGAAGTGCTGAAACGGGACAATACATTCGTCTGGCTGGGCCTGCATGAGGTGAACAGCGAACTGCTGGCTAAAATCCAGCAGGAATTCAACCTGCATGAGCTGGCCATCGAAGACGCCGATTCGGCGCATCAGCGCCCGAAAATCGAGGAGTACGGCGACTCGCTGTTCATGGTGCTGCATACCGCCCTGCTCCAGGAAGACCAGCTCGAATTCGGCGAGACGCATTTTTTCGTGGGGCCGCGTTTTCTGGTCACGGTCAGGCACGGCGCTTCGCACGGTCTGGTCAAGGTCAGAGAGCGTTGCGAGGCCATGCCGCAGCAATTGGCCAAGGGACCGGGATTTGCGCTGTATGCGATCATGGATTTCATCGTCGACAACTATTCGCCCGTTATTGACGGCTTGCAGGCGCAGTTTGATGTGCTGGAGTCGGCGATTTTTCAAAACCGGCCCAGCCGGCAGACCATGGAAGGCCTGTACGAACTGAAGCGCGAGCTGTTGCAGCTGGAAGGCGCCATTACGCCGGTCATCGATATCTGCAACGAGCTGATGCACCTTCATGGCCATGTTATCCCCAGAGACGTGAGCGTTTATTTCCGCGACGTTGCCGACCATATCAAACGCATCGACCGGGCAATCCACAGCATGCGCGAAATGCTGATCGCGGCCATGCAGGTGCATCTGAACTTTGAAACGGTGCGGCAGAACGAAGTCGTCAAAAAACTGGCCGGCTGGGGGGCGATCCTGGCGATCCCGACCATGGTCTTCAGCTGGTACGGCATGAATTTCAGGCATATGCCGGAGCTGGATTGGCCATTCAGTTATCCGATCGTAATCGGCGGCGTGGGCTTGGGCAGCCTGCTGCTGTATATCCGCCTGAAAAAGTCCGGCTGGCTGTAAACTCGAAGCCGCTTCGAGCGCGGCCAGATCATTTGGATACTTGATGCCGGGATTCCTGTCTTTATTTACATTGAGAAACACATCAATTGGCTGACAGATGGACGTAAAACCGATCACGAGTATGACGCAAGCCGATGCCGGGGCCTGGAACCGGCTGGTCAAGGACGGCTACCCGTTCCTGCGCCACGAATTTTTGCTGGCGCTGGAGCAGAGCGGCTGCGCGTCAAGCCAGATGGGCTGGACGCCGCAGCATTTGCTGGTCGTGCAGGATCAGAAGCTGCTGGCCTTGATGCCGCTGTACCTGAAAACGCACTCGCGCGGCGAATATGTGTTCGACCAGCCGTGGGCGCACGCCTATCAGCAGTGCGGCTGCCGCTATTATCCGAAATGGCTGACCGCAATTCCGTTCACGCCCTGCCAGGGGCCGCGCATGGTCATCGATGAATCCGCCGATGCGCCGGCCGTCATGCGCCTGCTGATCGATTTTATCAAGGCGCGTGCGGAACAGGACGCTATCTCCTCGTGGCACTGCCTGTTTCCCGATTCTGTGCAGGCGGAACGGCTGCGCGATCTTGGGCTGAGCCTGCGCGAAAGCGTGCAGTTCCACTGGTTCAACAAAGGTTACCGCGACTTTGAGGATTTCCTGCAAATTTTCAGCGCCGGCAAGCGCAAGATGATCAAACGCGAACGCCGGCGCGTCGGCGAACAGGGCATCGCATTGCAGCGGCTGAACGGCAAGGAAGTCAGCCCGGCGCAGTGGCAGGCGTTTTTTCAGTTCTACACGATGACCTATCTGAAAAACGGCATGTCGCCTTACCTGAACCCGGCCTTTTTCGAGCAGCTGGCAGCCACGATGGGCGAGCGGTTATTGCTGGTGCTGGCGGTCAAAGACGGTCAGTACGTGGGCGCTGCCCTGAGCGTGGTCGGCAGCGACACGCTCTACGGCCGTTACTGGGGCTGCTATGAAGAATACAGCGGCCTGCATTTCGAAGCCTGTTATTACCAGGGAATTGAATTTTGCATCGAACAGGGACTTCACCGATTTGACCCCGGCGCTCAGGGCGAGCACAAGATTCAGCGTGGCTTTGAGCCGATCAGAACCGGGTCGCTACACCGCATTGCTGACCCAAGATTCGAACAGGCAATAACGAGGTTTCTGCAAGAGGAAAGCGAACTGATGGAGCAGCAGATCGCGGAATTAACCACCTGGCTGCCGTTTCGACAGCCAGACAGCTAAATTGAGATCAGAGAATCATCGCCGCCATCCAGCC